>SXJH01000171.1 GCA_005779435.1 Nitrosomonas sp.
AACCGATACGGATAATGCGCATCCCGGTTGCGCAGCCGCTCGGGCGCCGTCGGTACGATTACGACTCCGCTTTGTATCTGGGCTGCCAACTGCTGACGCCGCGCGATAAACGAATGAATGTGTGTCATGACTGAAGACCTAAGTTTTCGATTGCAATTTGAGTTGCCGATCCAATTCCGTAAGCCGTTCCGGTGTGCCGATATCGATCCAGGTACCTTGAAAATGCTCGCCCCACACCTTTTCGGCCCGCATTGCTTGTTTCAGCAATCTCGATAATTTCACCGCGACGCCGGGCTGCACATCGCTGAACAATGACGGTTGATAAATGCCGATGCCGCTGAATGTCAATTTTGGGTCGCCGTCCAACATCACCTGCCCTTGCCTCAATGCAAAATCGCCATTCGCATGATGCACGGGATTACCGACCAGCACCAAATGCGCCAGCTTTTGCGAATTTCCTTGCATCGCAACCATCGCCGGCAGTAGCGCCGCATAATCGAATTCGCAATAAATATCGGCATTAACCACCAGAAAAGGCAAATCGCCGGACGGCGTTAACAGCGGCATTGCGTTGGCGATCCCCCCCGCCGTCTCCAGCACTGTTTTTTCCGGAGAATACCGGATATTAACACCATAGCGCGCCCCGTCGCCGAGAGCTTGTTCGATCATTTCACCGAGATAGGCATGATTAATGACCACATCGTAAAAACCCGCGCGCGCTAATGCCATGATTTGATATTCGATCAACGCGTAATCGCCGACCTTTAACAAAGGCTTGGGCATTGTATCGGTCAACGGGCGCATACGCTCGCCGCGCCCGGCTGCGAGAATCATCGCCTGGTACGGATGCGATTTAGAACGTGTAACCAATTTTTGGCTGTGCCGGTGCGGCAACATCCAGCTCATCCAGCAAGTTGAGCAATGGCGCAAGCTCGCGGTAGCGTTTGCAGGTTTTGCGCAGATATTCCATCACCAATGGCATATCGTTGAGATAAGCCGTTTTACCGTCCCGGTAATTCAGCCGGGCAAAAATACCCAATACTTTGATATGGCGCTGCACGCCCATCCACTCGAAATCGCGGTAAAACTCGGCAAAATCGCCAGTAATTGGCAGCCCAGCTTTACGGGATTTTTCCCAATAACGGATCGTCCAATCCAAAATGCGCTCTTCGTCCCAGCGAATGTACGCATCCTTGAACAACGACACCAAATCGTAAGTGACCGGCCCCAGCACCGCGTCCTGAAAGTCGATGATTCCCGGATTCGGTGCAGTCACCATCAAGTTGCGCGAATGATAATCCCGATGCACCAAAACCTTCGGTTGCGCGAGGTTGTTTTGTACAATTTGTGCAAACACGCCGCGTAAATCCGCTTGCTGCTTTTCCGTCAACGCTGTTTGCAAATGCTTCGCGAGATACCAATCGGGAAACAGGTTCAACTCCCGCATCAATAGCGCTTCGTCGTAAGGCGGCAATTCGTGCGCCCTGGTCGACGACTGCATCAGAATCAGCGCATCGGCGGCTTCCGCATAAAGCGAATCGGCATGCCCCGGTTGGGCAGTGAGCGCCTGCAAATAGGTCGTATCGCCCAAATCGGACAATAACAAAAAACCCATGGCAAGATTTTTTGCCAAAATCTGCGGCACATGCACGCCGGTCGCGGCCAGAATTTCCGCCACTTTGACGAAAGGCGCGCAATCTTCTTGCTGCGGCGGCGCATCCATGACGATAAATGTCCGATCGTCGAGCGATACACGAAAATAGCGCCGGAAACTGGCGTCCGCAGAAGCCGGTTGCAGCGATAGCGGCCTTCCCGGAAATTGCTGCTTCACCCAATCTTCAAGTTGTTGTTTTCGATCCATGGATTGGCTATTCATTTTTCAGTAAAAATACCCGATTAACTCACCCGACGATCGCAAATCCCAAGCCGTCCGATCCAATAAAACTGGAATGCTTTGCGATAACAATGGATAATTCGACATGGTTAGCATAATTCGACGGCGGCCATTTTAACATGCCGCCAATGCCGCCAGCTGATCAAGTAACGAATCAATTCACCAGGAGAATAACGATGCTAAATAAAAACGTAATTGATGAAATCAACGCCAAAGTCAGCGAAATTTTACAAAACAGTCCGGCCAAAGATATCGAAAAAAACGTCCGCGTCATGCTATCCGGCGCATTCTCGCGGCTCGATTTGGTCACCCGCGATGAATTTGACATTCAACAGGAAGTTTTACAACGCACGCGCGAAAAATTAACCGCGCTCGAAACCAAAGTGGCCGAATTGGAAGCACGGCTGGCGCAATCGTCGCCGGATGCTGCCAGTCAAGACAATCCGTAACCTGCTGCTCTTCCGTCAAGCATATCCGGCACCGCGCGCCAAGCGATGTCACTTGCCGTTCTGTATAGCCGGGCGCTATCCGGAATTCAAGCGCCGTTGGTAACCGTTGAAATACACATTGCCAACGGCCTGCCCAGCTTTACCATCGTCGGCCTACCCGATACCGAAGTCAAAGAAAGCAAAGACCGCGTCCGGGCAGCTTTGCAAAATGCGCACTTCAAAATTCCCGCGCAACGCATCACCGTCAACCTGGCCCCCGCCGATTTACCGAAAGAAAGCGGGCGTTTCGATTTGCCGATAGCGCTGGGCATTCTCGCCGCCACCGGACAGATCCCCAAAGACAAACTCGATCGATACGAATGGGCCGGAGAACTCGCGCTAACTGGCGAATTGCGCCCGATTCACGGCGCATTGGCGATGACGTACAACGCGTCGCAATCCGGCCGCAGTTTCATATTGCCGCAACAAAATGCCGCCGAAGCGGCGCTGGTCAAAAACGCCACGATTTACG
>SXJH01000172.1 GCA_005779435.1 Nitrosomonas sp.
AACGGCGTGCTGATCTATGTTTTGCTCGCGGATCGCGATGTCGAGATCGTCGCGGATCGAGGCATCAGCGCGAAAGTCCCGGAATCGGAATGGGAAGCCGTTTGCCGTACGATGGAATCCGCATTCCGGCAACGGCAATTCGAAACCGGCGCTATCGAAGGCATTCGGGCCATTGGCCGACATCTGGCAACGCATTTTCCGCCGGATGAAGGCAAAAGCCGAAATGAGCTTCCCAATAAACCGGTGGTGCTGTGATGCGGCTGCTATTCGGTTACGGCAATCCGGGGCGCGGAGACGATGCGCTGGGGCCGTTGCTGATCGAACGCATTGAGCAATGCCGCCTTGCCGATACCGCATGCCTCACCGATATGCAGTTGCTGATCGAGCATGCCACCGATCTGGCGGGATTCGACCGGATTTTGTTCGTCGATGCGGATGTGTCGTGCGCGGAACCTTTTGAATTTTCAACCGTACAAGCCAAGCAAGACGACAGTTATACCAGCCACGCCTTGACACCGGCTGCATTACTGTTTATTTATCAGCAAGTCTATCGCCGTGCTGCGCCCGAGGCTTTTTTGCTGCGCATTCGCGGTTATGCGTTTGAACTGGGCAATCCGTTGAGCGAACGGGCTCAACATAACCTGAAGGCAGCCATTGTCAAGGTGCGGCAATGGCACGCCGAACACTAACGTCCATGAAAATAAACCATTCATCGATTTTCTTTTTCACCGCGCTAACCGTTCCGGCATTGGCTATCGCCCACACCGGCGATGGCCCGCACAACGGTATTTTGCACGGATTCTCGCATCCGTTCAGCGGCTTGGATCATGTACTGGCGATGGTCGCGGTCGGGTTATGGGCTGCGCAACTGCAAGGGCGTGCAATCTGGCTGATGCCCTTGGTTTTTGTCGCCGTCATGGGGCGGGGCGGGTTGCTGGGTATGGTAACGCTGCCGACGGCTCTCGCCGAGCATGGCATCATGCTGTCGCTGCTGATTCTCGGCGCCTTGCTGGCTTGGCGCAAGCATTTGCCGCTTGGCGTCGGCATCGGTTTGATCGCTCTGTTCGCGCTCAGCCACGGTTACGCGCACGGCAGCGAAATGCCGCCGGATATTTCGCTGTTAACCTACGCGGCCGGATTCATGCTCGCCACGCTGCTGCTGCATTTGATCGGCATCGGCTTGGCGCTATGGTTCAGAAGCCAATCGCATATCGTTTGGATACGTTTTGGCGGTATCATGATCGCCGGGTACGGCGGATTCTTGACGATTCAGTCCATTGCGGGATGACCGATGCATGAACTGTCGCTCGCCGAAAGCTTGCTGCAAGTTATTGAAGATGCCGCACGCGAACAGCAATTCTCGCGCGTCAAAACCGTGTGGCTGGAAATCGGGCAACTGGCGTGTGTCGAGCAGGAATCGCTGCGGTTTTTTTTCGACGCAGTGAAAGCGGACAGCATAGCACGGCAAGCCAGGCTGGAAATCGTCGCCATCGCGGGACAAGCCCGGTGCGAGAACTGCAATCGAAATTGCGGCATCGAAACCTACCATGCCGCGTGCCCGTACTGCGGTCAGTATGCCTTAAGCGTCACGCAAGGCGAGGAAATGCGGATTAAAGAATTGGAAGTGGAATAGAGGAACCGACACATGTGTACAACTTGCGGCTGCGGCGTTGGGCAAACGCATATCAACGGCAAACCGGTACAAACGCGTCATCGCGCCGCTCAATCGGTGCGCTTTCGCGCGCCGGAAAGCCACGACACCCATCGCGCCACGGAAACGATGCATTTCGGCAACGGCATCGCGGGTACGCACGCCCCCGGCATGAGCCAAGCGCGCATGGTCAAAATCGAGCGCGATATTCTGGCGGCAAACAACCGCTGGGCGGAACAAAATCGCCGTTATTTCTCGGCGCACGGCATTTTTGCGCTGAATCTGGTTTCCAGTCCGGGTTCGGGCAAAACCACGCTGCTGGTGAACACGATTGAGCGCATGCGCGACCAATTTCCGATTGCCGTGATCGAAGGCGATCAGCAAACCGATCGCGACGCCGCCCGGATACGCGCCACCGGCGTTGCGGCGCTGCAAATCAATACCGGCAAGGGTTGTCATCTGGATGCGCTGATGATCGGCCGCGCATTGCAGCAATTGGCTGTGCCGGATAACGGTTTGTTGTTCATCGAGAACGTCGGCAACCTGGTGTGCCCCTCCGGCTTCGATTTGGGCGAAGAGCATAAAGTGGAGATCCAGTCGGAGACCGAAGTCGAGGACAAACCGCTCAAAAATCCCGACATGTTTCACTCCGCCGATCTGATGCTGCTGAACAAATGCGATGTGCTGCCTCATCTGAATTTCGATACCGATTTGGCCATCGGTTATGCGCATCGCGTTCATCCCGGTTTGCCGGTGATTCGACTCTCCGCGACGCAAGGCGACGGCATGCAGGCTTGGTGCGATTGGCTCGCCGCCAATTGCCGCCGGGTTGCTGCGAACGCAAACTCGATGGAAACCGGATTTTAGGTTTTGCGCTTGGTTAACAGGCATATACGTTGAAAAACGTTTTCGAGGCAGCCGATGCAAGGCGAAAACAGGCGAAAAAGCGAAGTCTTAGCGTAATAAATGAGCATTTTGAGCCTGTTTTCAACACCGCAGCGGCAACACAGATAGTTTTTCAACAGCCTGTTAATAAATTTTAATTCGTTTTTAATCAAGTGGTTATTGGTGCAACGTGACAGTCATTAATGTCATTGGAGAGATTCGAGCTATATCAGGCAAAGCAGCGAATCTCAAAGCTTCTCCACGAAGTTACTTTGCATGAGCATCCAGTCTTTGCGGCGTCAGGCGATACCCCATCGCGTTCATAATGGCATTAATACTTTCAAATCTAGGATTGCCATTTTCCGATAATGCTTTTTGTATGCCATTTCGCGTAATTCCTGTCTCCAGCGATAACGCTGTAACGCCTTTGACACGGGCAATCATGCGCAATTGAGCGAGTAGGGCGGCAGTACGCCCATCCTTTGCGTACTCTTCGAAAGCCGTAGTGAGATATCCGTCAATCTCGTCAGGATGATTGCGGTAATATTCTTCCTCACTGTCATCTAATGTTTTGTATGTTCGTTCTTTAGCCATTGTTTTTATAATCCTTCCAATATTCCTTGGCGTTTTTAATATCTTGGCTCTGGCTGTCTTTGTCGCCGCCACATAGCAAAACGACGATATTGTCGGCATTTTCGCCAAAATAAACCCGGTATCCAGGGCCGAAAAACATTCGTAACTCTAAAATGCCTTCTCCTACCGAATGACAATCGCCATAAAGACCTTCGGCCAATCGCCGGATACGTGCTCTGATTCGCTGTTGATTCTTTTTATCTTTTAAATTATCGATCCAATCGCGATAAGGCTCATGGCCGAACTCATCTGCATAGATAATGATTTGTTTTGTTTGTGTCGCTTGAGTCAATCTTTTTATTCTTTATCGTATCTATACACAAGAAGTGCATATTATATTATGCATCCTTATCAAATTAAGGCCAAGCAAAATTCCAACACTAGATTATTATTGATAAATAGCATTATTGTGAAATAGCCAACCATGCGTATGAATTCCATCTGGATCGTGATGTGTCCAATGAATCACGCCTCCTTTGTCATTCCATTCATATTCACCGAAAAACTCGATTTGATCATTCAAAGATAATCCATCAATCCTCGGTGCCAAATCGATATTGTGAGAAATTAATAACGTCTGACCCGATTTTAGTTCGATGATAAACCTTTGGTGACGATCCCCATTGAGATCATCCGCCAATAACGAAATGACCGTTCCAGTTCCGTAAACCTGTACATTGCTTTGGCCTTCATTAAATAATTTGGCCAATAAATCATCCCCATCGGGTTCTAATGCAACAAAATCAGCAATTACACCGGCCTTCAATAATCCATTAAAGACATTGCCATACACATAGACATCAAAGTCTTTGGTTCCGATATAAATATCGGTATCAGGATAATATCGCGCTAAATATCCATTTAATGCGATGGTTTTTGTTTCAGCGGAATTGAAGAATTGTGGATAGGATTTTTCGGCAAAATCAAATAACTTATTGCTATTTGCTAAAAAATTTTCTGTAAATGATATTGATGGAATTAATAACCAAAAAAGCAAAATAAATTTCACAACAAAATATCAATCCCTAAAAAATGACTTCTCATTCTTTTGAAAAGTCATATGAATATTGAATTTTTGAAAAAGATACAGGACAAAAATCGCTAATACGTTAATTACGGCATGAATCTAATATCTCTGAATGAATTGACACAACAGCTTTGCTCTTGTGTATAAAAAATAACAGACTGGCTATGCCAGACTGTTTTGGCGGGTTAATTCGGATCTAATGAGGATTGCTTGAGAGGTAAATTCAGAAATGATTTCTGATTGTGGATCAATAAAAGATACTAAGAAACGTGACAAATCTGACGATTGTTGGCGAGTGTTGGCGAGAGTAATGTTAATTAAAACAATGTATTATGATGCCTGTTGATCCGCAAGACACCGTTATTCCGCTTGCAAGCGACGGCCCCGCCGTTCTCTCCTGCGGCGCCTGGCTGAAAAATACCGTTTGTTTGACGCAAGGAAACCGCGCGTATGTTTCGCCGCCGATCGGCGATCTTGCCACCGCCGATGCGCGCAATCGCTTCGATCGAACCGTGCAGCGCCTGTGCCAAGATTATTCGGTTAAGCCTGAAGTCGTCGCGCACGACTTGCACCCGGATTTTTACAGCACGCAGTTTGCGCAACGGTTTGCCGAGCAACACGGCATTCCCGCGCTGGCGGTGCAACACCATCACGCCCATATCGCCGCCGTTTGCGCCGAACATCGCATCGATCAGCCGGTATTGGGGCTGGCGCTGGACGGTGTCGGATTGGGGACGGATAACACGCCTTGGGGCGGCGAATTGTTGCGGGTCGATGGCGCGCAATTTCAGCGGCTCGGCCATCTCGCTGCGCTGGCTTTGCCCGGCGGCGACCGCGCCGCGCAAGAGCCGTGGCGCATGGCCGCTGCCGCGCTGGACCGGTTGAAGCGTCGCGATGAAATCGCGCAACGCTTTTCCGCTCAACCGGCGGCAAGCACCGTCGCCGCCATGCTGGCGCGCAACCTCAATTGCCCGCCAACCTCCAGCATGGGGCGGTTATTCGACGCGGCGGCGGGTTTGCTGGGTGTTAGCTTGATTCAGGCGCATGAAGCGCAAGCAGCGATGCAATTGCAGCAACTTGCCGAGCAGTATGGCGCTGTCCCGGCATTAGCCGATGGTTATCGCATCGCTGCGGATAATGATCTGGATTTTTCGCCGCTGCTGGCGGCATTGATCGATTGCCGCGATACCGGTTGCGATGTTGCTTACGCAGCCGCGCTATTCCATGCCACGCTGAGCGACGGTCTGGCGGCGTGGCTGGAACAGGCGGCGCAACATCATCGAATCACCTTGCTGGCATTCGGCGGCGGCTGTTTTCACAATGCCGTGCTGAAACGCGGTTTGATTGACCGCTTATCCGCAACAGGCTTGCAACTGCTATTCCCAAAAGCAATGCCTCCCGATGACAGCAGCATTTCCTTGGGGCAAGCTTGGGTAGCTCAGCGGCAATCCGGTTTTACCTGAAATAACTACAACCGCCACACCAGCAATGCTTGCGCGACGTTTTCTTCTGTGTTCGATCCCAATTTATGGCTCCAATACTGCCACTCGGTACCGATGAAGACCCTTTTTGATTTGTTTAGCAACAATTCGCCAATGTCATAGCGTATTTGTATTTGACTAAAAAACCACGCATGCACCTGCCCGAATGGATTGCGGCGCTCGCCGATATATTCGGCGTGGCCTTCGATGCTGAAGCTGGCGTTGAACAGCTTGAACGGGTACTGGCCGTTGATATCGATCATGAAGCTGTCGTTTTCTTTGATGTTGCGATCGCTGTAATCGACATACGCAGTGATATCGGCGTTTAGAAATGTAAAACCCGGCAAATCCCAGGAAATTCGCAAACCGGGCAAATATTTCAACATGCCGGGGGTGGGCGCCCAGTTGACACCCATCAGCAAGCCGAAATCCTTGATAGGGCCGACAGCAAGGTCAACCCCCGTTAATTTACTCAAACTGAGACTGCCGTAATATTCGCCGTAATAGTCCATTTTTCCTTGATGCGGCATCAAGGTATCGAAGAACAGAAAATTGTTGCCATAGCGCCAGCCGTTGATATGCTGAAGAGTCATCACCGATGTGTTGGCTTCCGGCTGCTGCAGAAACGGTTGTTTCAGTCTTCCGTATTGATAATGCAGTTCCGTAATGCTCCAATCGAAACCGTAAGATTTTGTTGAAAGTTGCATCAAAACCAAACCGAGCAGCCAAGATAGCCGTTGTCGCGGTGCTTTGCAGGCTCGCTGTTGTCGATCGTTTGTCAGTATCAACGAATATGCAGTATCTTGAGTCGTTTCAGCCGATAAGCCGCAGCAACGCATTCGAATACGCTCATTGTTCGAGCGCCTTTTCGATTGTTTGCTTGATATCCTGAATATCGAACGGCTTAGTGATGTAGGCATCAAACCCGGCATCCATGCCTTCTTCGATATCTTCAATCATCGCAGCCGCGCTCAATGCGATAACCGGCGTTTTTGCCAGTATGTCGTGTTTGCGGATGATGCATAAAGCTTCGATACCGCTCATGCCCGGCAGATTGATGTCCATCAGAATAAGCTGCGGCAGTTCTTTATCGGCGGTCGCCAAACCAAGCTCGGCGGTCGTTTCCGTAAATAATTGCATGTCAGGGAACATCAGCGACATGAATTCCTTCATCAATTGCTGGTTGAAAGGATTGTCTTCGATGTAAAGAATTTTCGTTTTCGTCGTCGTCATGCGGGTGCTGCATGTGATTTGTTTTTCTTCGGGAATGCAGGGCTGATCGATATGCTCAGGCGCCTGGGGAAGCTCGATCCAAAACTCGGAACCAACTCCAATAGCACTTTTGAATCCGATGCTGCCGTTCATCGACTCTACCAGACTCTTGGTAATGGCCAAACCGATTCCTGTGCCCTCAATCTGGCTGTTTTCGGCGCCCAGGCGGCTAAATGGCTGAAAAATCTGTTCCCATTTTTCCTGTGGAATACCGGTGCCGGTATCGGTTACCGACAATCGTATTTTTTCGCCGCCGGTTTTCCGGCAAACAACAGTAACGCATCCGTCTTTCCGATTATATTTTATGGCGTTAGATAACAGATTCAAAACAATTTGTTTTAAGCATTTACGATCGGCCCATGCAAACAGCTTGGAATCGCCGCAGCAATCAATCGATACCGCTATGCCGTGAGCATTCGCCAGCGGCTGCGTAAGCACCAAACATTCGTCGAGCGCATCGGGCACGGAAACCTGTTGCAGCTTCATTTCAAATTTCCCTGCTTCGATTCGTGTCAAGTCCAGCACTTCATTGATCAACGACAGTAAATGCTGACCGCTGTTCATGATATGCATCGCATACTGCTTTTCGGTGCTGCGCGACGCATCCATGCCCAAATCCAGAAGTTGTCCGAAACCTAGAATGGCGTTTAACGGTGTTCGTAATTCGTGACTCATGCGGGATAAAAATTCCGACTTGGCGCGATTGGCTTTTTCCGCAGCTTGCTTCGCTTCCGTCAATATTTGTTTTTGGCGGTTCTGCACGGTAATCCATAGCCAAACCAGCAATCCGGCCACGACCGAAACAGTAATGCCGCCGAACCACAGCCAATCGAAATGTTTCGAGGATTGCGCCCATCCGCCTTTCGGTATGGCGCCAAGTTGCCAGCTGCCGACGGGAAGGATCACCGCCATCGTAATCGGTTGTTGTTCAAACAGCGAAGTTTTACCGAAAAATACAGCCCCTTCTGCACCGGAACCGTCCGCTCCGCGTATTGCCAATTCAATATTACGCTTCTCATCGTTCGCAATACCGGCATTGTTAAAAAGCGTTTCGGCGTTGATGACGAGACTGGCCACTCCCCAGTAGTTTTGTTCTTGACTTCCCGGTATGTCAATCCATATCGGCGTCAGACTGATGAAAGCGAGATCGCCCTCGATCAATTTTAACGGCCCTGAAATAACGGTTTTTCTTGACAGCATGGCGCGTTCGACAGGCGGCCATTGATCGGGATTGTCGCGGTATACCAGCCCGATTGCCATTTCGTTGCCTTCGACCGGGAATATATGGTTTAACACATTATCGGGCGATAAGCCGATATTGCGGACGCTGGTTCTGCCGCGCAACAACTCTTCGCCGACGATCTTGAATTCCGCTTCGGTAAAATGAGGATAAGCTTTTACCAAACTGACCAATCCTCTGGTGAGATAAAGATTGGCGTTGACTTCGGACTCCAAGCGCGAACGCACTTGACTCAATTGATCCACCACTTCGGCGCGCAAATCTTTCTGAAATCGCGCTTGTTCCAATCTGCTAAGCGCGATCACAATCAGCAATAGAAAAAAAGTGACTGTGAGTGCGATCCACACAGGACCGGATGAAATTTTCAAAGGCACGCTGTTTTTATGTTGAGAAAAATGTCGTGAAAACTAACCGTCCAAACTCAGGGAAACGCCGATTTATTCTGAATTTGTCATTCCGGCGAAAGCCGGTGCGACGAATAATTCAGCGTTTCCTCAGATGAAAATTTAAACAAGGAGTCTTTGAACTTGACGTGAACGTTCGATTCCCCGATAGCCGGTATAATAATCGCTTTTCGATATTAAAAGCTAACCATGAGCAACTACGTGCAGCGCTTTCTGCTGGAAAACTTGGATATTCGCGGCGCCGTGGTGCATCTCGACTCGGTGTGGCAAGACATGCTGTCCGGACGCAATTACCCGTTGCCGGTCGCGCAATTGCTGGGTGAAATGAGCGCGGTCACCTTGCTGCTGGGCGAAAATCTGAAACAAACCGGACGCCTGACCATCCAGCTCACCGGCAACGGCCCGGTGTCGATGCTGGTGCTCGATTGCACCGAAAGCCTGCACCTGCGCGGCATGGCGAAATGCGAAGCGGCGATTGACGCGCAACCCGTGTCCGATTTGCTCGGCAATGGTCAATTAGTGCTCACGCTGGACATGCCGTCGATGCGCGAAAGCTACCAAAGCATCGTGCCGCTCGACGGCGGCGCCATCGCCGGGATTTTCGAGCACTATTTCAAACAATCCGAACAACTGCCGTCGCGCTTGTTTTTGATCGCCGCCGACAACGCCGTTTTCGGCCTGCTGCTGCAAAAACTTCCTAACGCAGACCTGCAAGATCCCGACGGCTGGGGTCGCGCCGAAGCACTGGCGGCAACCATCTACGACCACAAACTGTTCGACCTGACCGCAACGGAAATTCTGACGCGCCTGTTTCACGAAGAAACCATCCGCATTTTCGATCCGCACCTCGTCCACTACGGCTGCAAGGAAGATCCGGCAAAAATCTACGCCATGCTGCGCTCGCTCGGGCGCAAAGAAGCCGACTCGATCCTAAGGGAATTCGGCGAAATCATCGTCAACGACGACATCTGCAACCGCGAATACCGGCTGGATGCGCTCGCGGTGGATGCGATATTCCGCGAGGCGGGGCCGACGGTGCATTGAATCTCGATGCATTAACAGGCCAATTGAAAAACGTTTTCGAGGCGCCGATGCAAGGCAAAAACAGGTGAAAAAGCGCAGTTTATGCCTAATAAGTGAGCATTTTGAGCCTGTTTTTAACGCCGCAGCGGCAACGCAGATAGTTTTTCAACGGCTTGTTAAAGCGATATCGCATCGCCGTTTATTATGACGGTGTTGTTTAAAAACGTTTTAAACATTATGTTAAGGAAACGCTGATTTATTGGCTGTACGAGCGAATCACTGCGTTGTGCGGTACCGCTGCCTCGCCTGTCTTGTCGATAGGTCTCGGTTGCTGCGTTCCGTGCGCCTCGTGCTTCATCCCGTTCGCCGAATGAATCGGCGCCTCCTTGATGGCATTTCTCGATGCTCGATACGACGTTCTTGAATTATGTCAAAGCAGTTGTGACTAAAGTCACAGCGCACCGATATTAATCGGAATAAAATAAACGCTCATAAAATTATTGTTAAGCCGGGAAAATTTGATGAGCGAGCAAGCCAAATCCGAAGACAAATCATCCCACACCACGTCCGGTATCGCGATTATCGCTATTTTGCTCAGCATGTTCGCGGTTCAGGATACGATACTCAAACCGACCCGGCCGCCGATGGTGAATACGGACAGGGCGTTCGGCGAAGATGCCCGTTCCCGGTTATGGCAAGATCCGTTTCAAGCCGTGGAAGAACACCGTAAATACCATCAGGCTCAAGAAAACCCATCGCGGCCTATTTCGGAATTCGAGGCAACTATCGATACCACACATAGCCAGCGGCAAAAATACAAAATCATCTCGGAAACCAAAGGAAGCAAGCATGCAGTCATAAAAATACCGTCGCTCGATGAAAATTATGCCTATGAATACGGTCGCGAACCTACGCGCGTTTGCTTCGATAATGCCGAGGAAAAAACAAAGGCGCCTTACGGCTATTCCGATTCTAAAGCGATAGCGCATTCACTGAATGAATTGCATTGCGAAATGGAAAAAGAAACGAAAAGGCTCGATTCCAAGAATGTGCATGTGCATGTGCTTGCCGTCATGGTGCCCGGCGGTCCCTACGCCGAGGATAAAGAGCGGCGCTTGAGAAGCCGCTACGCTGTTATTTCCGCGCTGGCGGAGCATAATTATGCATCGACAGACCCGGAGCATATTGATTATCTGGATTTCGAGGCGACTTGCAAGGCGATGCTTCGAGAAGATCGCGATGCTAAGCTTAGTAGCACGAAAGCCAAAGACAAAACCGAAGCCGACGCCGAAGCCGAAGCAGGGCTTCGTATATGCGAACTGCCCGATTTTATGCCCTATGAGTGGTTTCGACCTATCCCTACTGGCGGCAATATTTCCAAGGGATACGATAGCACTCAAAGAATTCTGCTGCTCTGGCTGGACAACGATGCCTTCGCGCGCAGCAAGTATCCGCTAAATCTGCTTGGATTTCTGAAGAAAGAGATTGATAAAATTCCAGAAAAAGGAAATATTAAACTCGATTTCAGCGTCATCGGTCCGCACGGTTCCGATTTGTTATACAAAATGTATCGGGAAGTTAGTGACACTAACTTAATTTTCTTCAATCAAGATTATAAGTCGCTTAGAAACACACCCATTTACACCGCCACGGCAACTGCACGACCATCGCATTTACCAGATTTGTTAAAAATTAATCCAACCGGATGGTTAAATGACATGATTACTTTTACCAGAACGGTTAGCACACAAGATACGACCGTCAAAACACTGCTGTGTGAATTGACGCTGCGCGGGATCAATCCTTTTTGGGGAGATTACGATTCTAAAATCAAAGAATACTGTAGTCCTGAAATTGAATCGGAAATTCCTCGAAACAAATCTGAGCGAAGTCATATTGTGCTTATCGGCGAGAAGGACAATCTTTATACGCAAATGTTGACTGAGACTTTTAGAGAGCTCATGCATGATAATTCTGAAATCAGAAAGTCTGAAATCAGAAAGGTTCACTTCTTTAGCTACTTGCGCGGTCTGGATGGAATCACTTCGGAGCAACCCTCCGCATCGCAAGAAACTAAAAACAGGCGCAGCGAGTCGCAAGAAAATAAATCGGCCGAGATTAAAGAGCAAAGGGAGCGTCCCGTTGGCACAAGCCAATTGGACTACTTGATCGGCCTTGCGGGACAAATCAAGCAACTGGATAGGGACTCTGCACAGGATGGCGGCATCAAAGCGATCGGCATCACCGGTACCGACACTTACGACAAATTGCTGATCCTGCAAGCCTTGCGCCCCAAATTTCCCGGCGTGATATTTTTTACCACCGACCTCGACGCGCGCCTTTTTCATCCCTCCGAGATCAAGTGGACGCGCAATTTAATCGTGGCATCCCCTTTCGGCCTGGAATTGAGCAAAGAGATTCAGCCCAGCACACCGTCCTTCAGAGATAATTTCCAAACGTCCACATTCTTATCGGCACGGCTGGCATTATGTGCGAAAGGTACGATTGAAGATCTATCTAAGGATGCATGCAGTGTCATCAATCGAGAAAAGGATAACTGGATTAAGCATCCCCGGCTATTTGAAATCGGGAGCTATGGTGCTGTTGATCTCAGCCATTATCATGATAATAAATCAATTTTCCCTTCGTCATCAATAAAAGTAAAAGAAGAATCGCTGCCTTATTTTATTACACCTAAAATAGTATTGGCATCGGTTTTAATTGTATTGTTCACCGCCGTGATTATATTTATTTTTATTCCCAGGGAATTCCATCATAAGCTAATACTGACAACAATAATTCCAATGGTTTTAATTCTTTGTTATTTTTTGATCGATTTTTATAACACTGCAGGAGGAGAACCGATATCCCTTACAAACGGTATCAGTTCATGGCCAAGCAATGGAATAAAAATTATGGCTTCTATGATTTCAATTTGTATTATCGGGGTGATATACCATCAATTGAATAGGAATCGGAGCGATACGAGTGCTAAGTTTCTATTAGATGACCCAAAACCAGGGAAATGATCCGATATACTGAATTTATCGTTAAAAATAAAAATTATGCTGAAGAAATTAAGGGAATTTATAATCGATTGTTGGGAAATTCAGTCTCCAACTCAATTCAGTGCCATCTGGAGTGATTATCAAAAGTACGCGAATTGTAAATATACGATAATTAGGGTGTCGCTTTTATGTGGTTTGGTTGCAATCGCATTGCTCTTAACTATTTGCTTTGCTAATTTCTTAGAAAACTTAGCATTCCTCTCAAAGGAGCTTGAGTATCTTTTTTCAGGCCCTTTCCGGGGGGAGATTAACTATGGGTGGAATCGTGGCATCGCGCTGATAACTATCGTTCTATATTTGATATTGATTATTTATGTTATTGATTCTGTACATCTGAGCAGTCACTTCATAAGGCTATTGGCAGAGCATGAGAATAAGATTACCTGGCCGCCTGAATTGATAAAAACTTACCAAAATAGATATGGTTTAACCGATTCCAGAGTCATCGGATGCAGAATTCTATTGGATTTCGTAAAGCAGCATGCCGATGCGCCGAACAAGTTTATTTTTTATCCATTCTTTGTTTTGTTTTTGATTATCCTGTCGCGTAATTATTATTTCGACAATTGGCAAACCACTCCCTTCACATTGTTTGTTTATATCGGCCTGACAATCTTTACACTGGCTAGCGCATTCAGGCTCAGAGCGGCGGCGCAATATGCCAAGGAAAAAATCCTGGAGAGATTGGAAAGCAATGATGCGCAAGAAGCGCCGGTTAATCAAAGATGGTACCAACGAGATGATAGATGGTGGTACAAACGTGATGATAAAGCCGCTAAATTTAAATCGCTGGTCAGCGAAATCAGAGAATTCAAGGAAGGAATATATAAACCGCTGTCGCATCACCCGGTGGTGCTCTATCTGCTCCTGCCGCTAAGCAGTCTTGCCAGTGTTTATCTGATTGAGTATTTGAATTGACGCACGCCCGGAGAATTTCAGAGCGAAACCAGAAATACCCATTCCGTGAACATTCGTAACACTAGGGAAACGCTGATTAATTCTGAATTCGTCATTCCGGCGAAGGCCGGAATCCGGAAAAATCAACGAACTGGACACCGGCTTTCGCCGGTGTGACGAATTATCAGTGTTTCCCTAACTGTTTTATTCGCCTGGCGTGCGACGATTGCCGAGGTCAGGCGGATTTCCGGGCCGCCAAATGCCGATCCATGAAAGCGCCCAGCGCTCTTTTCCAGACCGGTTGCATAAAAATAAAGCCGGTGTTGTGGGTGCCTTGCAGCGGCAGAAATTGTTTCGGTTCGGGGGCGGCCTGAAACAATCGTTGGCCATGCCGATACGGGATGATTTCGTCTTGCGGGCTGTGGGCGATAAAAACCGGGCAGGTTATCGATTGCAGGAATTCGAGCGTGTTGTAATCAAAACGGCTAATCCAGCGCACCGGCAGAAACGGGTAAATTTCCGCAGCCAGATCGGGTGCCGAGGTGAACGTCGAAACCAATGCCAGCAGTCCCGGCTTCTCACGGGCGGCCAGCCAGGCCGCCACCGCGCCCCCGAGCGATTCGCCGAATAAAACGATGCGCTCGGGGCCGATGCCTTGGATTTCGATCAGATAGCGCCAGGCGGCCTGCGCGTCCAGATAGGTGCCGGATTCCGACGGCGTTCCGCTGCTTTGACCGTAACCCCGGTAATCGAACAACAATGTGTTGTAGCCCAGTTGCTTGAACATCGTCAGGTAATTGATGCGATGCGAAATATTGCCCGCATTGCCGTGAAAAAACAGCACCGTGCCTTTGGCGTCCGCCACCGGCGCCCACCAGCCATGCAGCGTTTCGCCGTCGCCGGTGGCGATATTCACCGCTGTATAGTCCAGGCCGATCGCTTCCGGCGTATTGCCGATCTGTTTTTCCGGAAAATAGACCAGATGCGATTGATTGAAATACACCAATAAAACGAAGGCCAGGTATATGGCAATCAATGCGATGAATGAATTTAGCAGCATATGCATGGCGGGCGCAGTGTCGGGGCTAACGGTTAGTTAAGAATGCGCATGTCGCATTCGCTTCCAATGCCGTGGCGGCAGCCATATACTATATAACCGCGCATTCCTGAATAACAACAATAATTCATAGCAACCATGAATAAAGAGCAGTTGAAAAAACTCGAGGCCGATCTGTGGAGTGCCGCCGATAAACTGCGCGCCAATTCCGATCTGAAATCCAGCGAATACGCCACGCCGGTGCTGGGATTAATTTTTCTCAAATTTGCCGACAACAATTACCGCCGTCACGAGCAGGCCATTCTCGCGGAATATCGGCAGTTGCAGGGCACCCGGCGCGAGAAACCGGTTTCCGACATCGCCATCGAGAAGTGCGGCTTCTATTTGCCCGATCATGCGCGTTACGAGCACTTGTTGAATCTGCCGGAAGAGAAAGACATCGCCAAAGCACTGAAGAATGCGATGAAGCTCATCGAGGAATGCAAGCCGGAACTCGAAGGCGTGTTGCCCAAGGACGAATATGCCGCGTTGACGCGCACGGACAAAACCATCCCGCAACAATTGCTGCGAACGTTCGCGGACATTCCCGCCAATGCGACCGGCGACCTGTTCGGGCAGATTTACGAATACTTCCTGTCCGAATTCGCGCGCAGCGAAGGCCAGAAAGGCGGCGAATTTTTCACCCCGCGTTCCGTGGTGCGGCTGATGGTCGAGATCATCGAACCGCACGGCGGCAAAGTGTTCGACCCCGCCTGCGGCTCCGGCGGCATGTTCGTGCAATCCGCCCAGTTCATCGCAGCGCACCGCAATGAACTGAAGGGCGCGGACAGCGGCGTGTATGTGTGCGGCCAGGAAAAAACCCAGGATACCGTCAAGCTAGCCAAGATGAACCTCGCGGTCAACGGCCTGCGCGGCGAAATCAAGCAGGCCAACACCTATTACGAAGACCCGTATGACAGCTTCGGCGCGTTCGATTACGTGCTCGCCAATCCGCCGTTCAACGTCGACGACGTGAGCCTTTCCAGCGTGGAAAAGGACCGGCGCTTCAACACCTACGGCATCCCGCGCAACAAATCGAAAGTGAAAAAAGCCGACGCAGGCAAGGAAACCGTGCCGAACGGCAATTACCTGTGGATCAGCCTGTTCGCCACCTCGCTCAAACCGCAAGGCCGTGCCGCATTGGTCATGGCGAATTCCGCCTCCGATGCGCGCCACTCCGAAGCCGACATCCGCAAGACGCTGATCGAACAGAATCTCATCTACGCCATGCTGACGCTGCCGTCGAACATGTTCTACACCGTCACGCTGCCCGCCACGCTGTGGTTTTTCGACAAAGCCAAGAGCGACGACAGAATCTTGTTCATCGACGCGCGCAACATTTTCACCCAGATCGACCGCGCCCACCGCGAATTCAGCGAAGAACACATCCGGAACATCGCCATCATCAGCCACCTGCACAAAGGCCGGCGCGAAAAATTCGTGCAGCTTGTCGAGCGCTACTTCGCCACCGGCATGGAGCGGCTGATCGAAAACAACGAAAAGATCGAACCCGTCTGCGCGCAACTGCTCGACGTACTGGACGATGCGGGCGGCAAACAGGCGGTGGGTGAACTGTTACAGCATTGGCGGGAACTGGAAAAACTACAGACCCATTACGCGCAATACCGCGAAGAACATGCGATTGCGGCAGAAATCGACCAGAAAAACCAGGCGCAACACCAGTTGCGCCATGCATTCGATCCGTTCTTCACCGCATTGCACGAAGGCTTGAAGCGCCTGGACAAGACCGTGCGTCAGCACGAAAAACAGCAAACCGAGCAGGTGCAGCGGGAAGGCAAGCGCACTTCAACCGACCGCAGAACAAAAGCGCTCAAATCCGCGCTGGAAGAACTGCATCAGGATGTGAAAAACGCGGAAATCTACTTTCAGCATATCCACTGGCTGCAGGAACGCTTTCCCAACGCGCAATACGAGGATGTCACCGGCCTGTGCAAATTGGCCACGCCCGAGGAAGTGCAGGAGCAGGATTATTCGCTGAATCCGGGGCGTTATGTTGGTGTGGTGATTGAGGAGGATGGGAAAACAGAAGAGGAGTTTATTGCAGAGTTGTTGGCGATGAATGATGAATTATCCGGCTTAAATAGTGCGGCACAAAAGCTGGAGGCGTTGATTGATCATAATATTCTGCAAATTGCAGGTGACCAATGACCGATTGGGAGATGAAACAAATCAAGAATCTTGGGAGGATAGTTACAGGAAAGACTCCCCCGACTAATAATCTCGAGTACTTCGGCGGTGATGAATTATTTGTGTCTCCCAAAGATCTCGATTGGAACAGTCACTATATAACTGAAACAGAAACACGCATTACATCAAAGGCGCTGGAGAAGTTTAAGAATCAGGTAATACCAAGAAATACTGTGATGTTCACAAGTTTGAGTTTTGCTTTCGGAAAAATGGGCATTGCAAGCAAGCCGTGCTTAACGAATCAGCAAATTAACTCGGTCATCGTTAATAAAGAAAACAGCCCCAAGTTTGTTTATTACCTTCTTCGAGCCTATGAACCAATCATTTTTTCTTACAACTCTGGAATAGATACTCCGATTGTTCCAAAATCTGTCTTTGAGAAGATTGAAGTCAAGATACCATCCAAGAAGTTTCAAGAAAAAATCGCCGCTACTCTATCTGCATATGACGAGCTGATCGAAAACAACCAGCGGCGCATCGCGCTGCTGGAAAAGATGGCGGAGGAAATCTACCGCGAATGGTTTGTGCGCATGCGCTTTCCGGGTCACGAGAAGGTGAAGAAGGTCAAAGGTGTGCCTGAAGGTTGGGAGATTCAGAAGATCGGCCAACTTTTTAATACATCATCTGGTGGCACGCCGCCAAGAGAAAATATCTCCAACTTTAATGGAGAAATTTGTTGGGCAAAGACTGGTGAATTGAAGTCTACATTTGTTCTGGATACGGAGGAAAAAATTTCGCAATCTGGTATTGATAGTTCATCTGCTAAGATTTATCCCCGCTATACCATTGTGATTGCCATGTATTGTGCGATGCCTGATATCAGCATACTTGCCGTAGATTCTGCGACTAACCAAGCTTGTTGTGCATTTTTTCCCAAAAACGACTACTTTCATTACTCTTATAGTTACTTGCTCATCAAATTCGCACAAAAACATATGATCAACTTTGCGCATGGTGCTGCGCAACAAAATCTCAGCCAGGAGTTGATAAAGGGATTTCCGCTGCTGACGCCAACCAAGGATTTGATCATTGAGTATTCTAAAGTGGCAGAACCAATATTCATTCAGGTTGAGCAATTGATGAAAACAAATACTTATCTCCGGAAAATACGGGATCAACTGCTTCCCCGCCTCATTTCCGGCAAACTTTCCGTCGAACAGCTCGACATCCGATTCCCACCCGGCATGGAGGAATCCGTTCATGACATTTGAAACCATCAGGGTGTTTGATTTACAGCGCCCAAGGATTGAACACTTGCGGGTACAGCGTGAAATCCTGCACGTTGCGGGTGACCACGGTGAGGCCGTGGCATTGGGCGGTGGCCATGAGCAGGCCGTCCATCACCGGCAGGGGCTGTCCGGCCAGTTCGGCAGTCGCGGCGATTTGCGCCCAGACATGCAGCGCGGCGGCATCAAGCGGCAGGATGCGCCCGGCGAAACGCTGTTCCACCTTGCCCAGCCAGGCGGTGAGCTTCTGGCTGCGGCGCGGATCGGATGCGCGCAATTTGAGGATGCCTTTTTCGATTTCTCCCAGGCTGATGACGCTGATAAACAAGCTGGCTTCATCCTGCTCGTCCAGCCAGCGGATGACTGCCGGCGCAGGGGTTTTCCGGACATATTCGGACAGCGCGCAGGTGTCCAGCAGCCAGCTCATAGCGCGATGGCGCGTCCGGTGTCACGGCTGCGGGAAATATCCAGATCATCCGCAACGAGACCGGGTTGCAGCAGTGCATCGGAGAGTTTGCCTTCACGGCGCGTGAGACGGGCGTATTCTTGCGCCGAAACGACCACTGCCGCCGGTTTGCCGTGTACGGTGACCGTTTGGGCATCGCCACCGGCTGCCTGTTTGATCAGTTGGCTGAAATTGCTTTTTGCTTCCTGTAGTTGCCATTCTTTATGCATGATACCCTCCAATTATTCTGGTCAGACTGGGCGGAATTTAGCACGGATTGGATGGCTTGGCTATGTTCCATTTTCAGTAAACTGTTCATCGAACATTTTGACATCCGGTTTCCGCCCGGCATGGAGGATCGCCCATGAAATTTGAAACGTTTAAAGCCGGTGCCTGGCGGCAACGCTATCAGTACAAGAGTTTCGAACCGGTACCGGTGAACCATGAGTGGATCTGGGAAGATGCAACCATCAATACCCTGCTGGAAGCGGCCAACCGGGCGCTCGGGGAGTTGAACGCTTTTTCGCTGATTGTGCCGGACATCGACCTGTTCATTGAAATGCACGTGGTGAAGGAGGCGCAGACTTCCAGCCGCATTGAAGGCACGCAGACCGGTATCGACGAGGCGTTGATGTCGGAAGATCAGATTCAACCGGAAAAACGCAATGACTGGCGCGAGGTGCGCAATTACATCGATGCGGTGAATAGCGCGGTTGCGGAATTAAAACGTCTGCCGCTGTCGAACCGGCTGCTGAAACAAACGCATGAAATCCTGATGCGCGGGGTGCGCGGCGAGCATAAGCTGCCGGGCGAGTTTCGCACCAGTCAGAACTGGATCGGTGGCTCCAGCCTGACGGATGCCGCGTTTATTCCCTCCCATCCGGATGGCGTGCCGGATTTGATGAGCGATCTGGAAGCCTTCTGGCACAATGAGGAAATTGTGGTGCCGCACTTGATCCGCGTGGCGATCAGTCACTATCAGTTTGAGACCATCCATCCGTTTCTCGACGGCAATGGCCGTATCGGCCGCTTGATGATTCCGCTTTATCTGGTTAGCCACGGCTTGCTGGCGAAACCGTCGTTGTATTTGTCGGATTTTTTCGAACGCAACCGGGCGAGCTATTACGATGCGTTGATGGGTGTACGGGTATCGAACGACCTGATTCACTGGGTGCGTTTCTTTCTGCAAGGCGTGGCGGAAACAGCAGCCAAGGGGCGTGACGTGTTCCGGCAGGTATTGCTGCTGCGCACCGAGTCGGAACATGCGGTGTTGGCTTTGGGCCGACGGGCTGCCAGTGCCCAGTCCTTGCTGAATCTGTTATATCGCAAGCCCGTGGTATCGGCGGCGGATGTGGAAGCGGCGCTGTCGATCAGCACACCAACGGCCAACACGCTGATCCGGGATTTTGAGCGGCTGGGAATGTTGAAAGAGATCACCGGGCAGTTGCGCGGGCGGACTTATTCTTTCGAACCTTACCTAAGATTGTTTGTTAGTTAAAGAAAGCGAGATTTCTTTAACTAAGCTAAGAGATTGGTTAAATTTTACCAGGGTGATAAATCCTTATGCCTAACTTCATTTCCGAAGATCAGATCGAGCAAGCGCTGGTGCAGAAGCTCCAGCATCTGCATGGCTTCGATGCGCTCGACTGCTACACGGAAAATGCGGAAGACTTGAACGACGGCTCAAACCGCGCCAGCAAACGCGATGTGATTCTGGCGGATCGGGTGCGGGAAGCCTCGATTCGCTTGAATCCGGACATCCCGGAGGCGGCCATCGACAGTGCTTTGGAAAAGCTGTGCGAGCGGCGGCAGGCGATGACGCTGATCGCCGCGAACCGGGAAATCTACGGCCTGTTGCGCGACGGCATTCCGGCGGAATTCGACAACGCGCAGGGCGTGCGGCAACAGGAGCAGGTGAGACTGCTGGATTTCAACGTGCCGGACAACAATCGCTATCTGGCCGTCACCCAGCTCTGGATCAAGGGCGAGCGCGGTTTTCGCCGCCCGGATGTGTTGCTGTACGTGAACGGTATTCCGCTGGTGTTCATCGAATTGAAAAACTCGAATGTGAAGCTACGCAACGCTTATGACGATAATCTGACGAATTACAAGGCGGAGATTCCGCAGCTTTTTTTGACCAATGCGTTTTGCGTGCTGACCAATGCCATCGAAACCAAGGTGGGCAGCATTACGGCGCAGTGGGAGCATTTTTTCAACTGGCTGCGCGCCGATGACGAGAAGCAGAAGATCGACCGTGCGGCAATCCGCGCGCAGGGCACCAGCCTGGAAGGGGTCATCGCGGGCTTGCTGCCAAGGCAGAGGCTGCTGGACTACGTGGAGAATTTCGTTCTCTATTACAAGGATAGCTCGAAGATCATCGCGCAGAATCATCAGTTCATCGGCGTGAACCGGGCGTATGACGTCTTCCTGCAACGTGCGGAACTGGCAGGCAAGCTCGGTGTGTTCTGGCATACACAGGGATCGGGCAAGAGTTTTTCGATGATTTTTTACGCGCGCAAAATTTTCCGCAAACAGACCGGCAATTTCACGTTCGTGGTAGTGACCGACCGCGACGATCTGGACGGGCAGATTTATCGTAATTTCCTCAACACCCGCACGGTGAACGAGGCCGAGGCGGCGCAACCGAAGAACAGCGAGGAAATGCGCAGGTTTCTCGGGCAGAACAAACGCATCGTTTTCACGCTGATCCAGAAATTCCGCTGGGACAAAGGCCGCGAATATCCCGAGCTGTCAAATCGCGACGACATCATCGTGATCGTCGACGAGGCGCACCGCACGCAATACAAGTCGCTGGCGGAGAACATGCGCAAGGGGCTGCCCAGAGCGAACTATCTGGCGTTTACCGGCACGCCGCTGCTGGGGCGTGAACGCAAGACCAATGCATGGTTCGGCGGTTACGTGTCGGAATACAACTTTCAGCAGTCGATGGACGACGGCGCGACGGTGCCGCTGTTTTACGAGAAGCGTGTGCCGGAGGTGCTGATCCAGAACGAAGGATTGAGCGAGGAGTTCTACCGGATTCTGGAAGATGAGAATCTGGATGAGGCGCAGCAGGCTAAGCTGGAGAAGCGTTTCTCCACGGAAATAGAAGTCATCAAACGCGACGACCGGCTGGAAAAAATCGCGCGGGACATCGTCTATCACTTCCCCCGGCGCGGCTATCTCGGCAAGGGACTGGTGGTATCGGTGGATAAATTTACCGCCGTGAAGATGTACGACAAGGTGCAGCGGCTGTGGAAGGAAGAGATAAGAAACCTGAAAGGGATTATCAGCAAAACCGCCGGCGAAATTGAGAAGCGGCGTCTGGAGCAGCGCGTCGAATTCATGCGCGCAGTTGAAATGGCCGTGGTGATTAGCGGAGACGCAGGCGAGGAGGAGAAATTCGCCGCGCAGGGCTTGACCATCAAGCCGCATCGCGAACGCATGGATAAGCTGGACGAACATGGGCACGACATTGAATACAACTACAAAGACCCGGAGCATCCGCTGCAACTGGTGTTTGTCTGCGCCATGTGGCTGACCGGCTTTGATGCGCCGACACTTTCCACGTTATATCTCGACAAACCGATGCAAGGCCATACGCTGATGCAAACCATCGCCCGCGCCAATCGCGTGACGTCGTGGAAGATCAATGAGGTTGAGAAGCGTAACGGCGAAATCGTGGATTACTACAATGTGTTCCGCAACATGAAACTGGCGCTGAAAGATTACGCGCAAGGCGGCGACGAGACCGAACCGCCGGTCAAGGAAAAAGCGGAGCTGTTTCGCTTGCTGGACGATGCGATTGAGCAGGGTTTGGCGTTCTGCCAGGAGAAGGATGTTCCTTTGCGCGAAGTGTTAGGCAGTGCGGATGTGTTCGAAAAACTTGGTCGCTTTAATGTCTTTGCCAATACTTTGCTGGCAAACGATGAATGGCGCAAAGGTTTCAACGTGTGCGAGAACACCATCACGTCGCTGTATGAGGCATGCAAGCCGGAAGTGCTGGAGCGCAGCAAGGGGCGCGAGGTGGCGGCATTCCAGTATCTGCGCGGGGTGATAGACAGCCTGATTGAGCAAAAGGACATCGACACAATCAGCCTGAAGATCGCAGAGCTGCTGGATGAGAGCGTGGTGGTGAACGACGCGGAGGCATTCAAGGCGCGGCAGTACAACGCGGAATATCGGATCATCCGGAAGGGCAAGAGCTGGGACTTGAGCAAGATCAATTTCGACAAATTGCGCGAGGAGTTTAAGCAGGCAACTTACAAGAACATTGAAATTGCCGACCTGCGCGCCTTTTTGCAACACAAGCTGGAGCTGATGCTGCAACAGAATGCGACGCGTACCGACTTTGCGCAGCGCTTGCAGCAGATTATCGACGCCTACAATTCCGGCGGTTCCTCCACCGAAAATTACTACGAAGATTTGATGCAATTCACCGAGGATTTGCGGACGGAAGACGAGCGCCATATCCGCGAGGGATTGACCGAGGATGAATTGGAATTATTCGATTTGCTGAAAAAAGACACGATGACGCAGGGCGAAACGCAAAAAGTAAAACTGGCTGCGAAATCGTTACTGCATCGCTTACTGGAAGAGCGTCCCCGCGTGCTGGTGCAGGACTGGTACAAGGATACGCAAACGCAGAAAACGGTGCGGTCGGCGGTCGAGCAGGTATTGGATCGCGATTTGCCGGAAAGTTATGACCGCGTGCTGTTCCGCGAGAAATGCGACAACGTGTTTCATTTGATGCTCGATTATGCGAGCCATGGCAGGAAGTGGGCGGCTTAGCAGATTGTTAAGGCTTACATTTCAGGCATCACCCAGGCTTTCCATCCCGCCAGACACAGCAAGGTGAAAAACGCTGCCAGAATGTCGTCGAACATGACGCCGAAGCCGCCTTTGATCCGATGGTCGTAATAGCGGATGGGGGGCGGTTTGGCGATGTCGAAGAGGCGGAACAATGCGAATGCGGCCAATTGCCATGCCCAGTGATTCGGCGTGAAGTACAGCACCAGCAGAAAAGCGACCGTTTCATCCCACACCATGCTGCCGTGATCGGGGTCGCCCAATGCTTGGCCGCTGAGGCTGCATGCCCAGATGCCGGCGATGAACAGGATGTCGATCAGCAGCAACAGAACAAAGGGCGTCAAATAATAATCGAGCACCCAGAACAACGGAAAGGCGACGAGCGTGCCTACCGTGCCCGGCGCAAACGGGCTGAGACCGGCGCCGCCCGAGAATGCGATGAAATAGGCGGGATGGCTGTAGACCAGATCGAGGGTCGGTTTAAATGACGCCGGTTGCGCGCTGGAAAAGTTATCGGTTTCCGGTGCTGAAGTGGTCATAGCCTGTGGTCTCCAATGTCATGGTTTTGCCTTGCGCGTCTTTTACGGTCAAGCCTGCGCCCGATGAAATTCCGCCGATGCAAGTAAGCGGTATGCGCAGTTCTACGGCAAGCATTGCAATTTCCGCACGGTGCGCTGCGGGCGCGGTGAAGCATAATTCGTAATCGTCGCCGCCAGCCAACAGACAAGCCGTTGCCGCAGATTGCGGCAAACGTTTTTTCAAGACCGGCGAGCAAGGGATGCTTTGCAGATGAATAACGGCGGATTTTTCCGAATCCTGCAGGATATGACCCAGATCCGCAACGAGTCCATCGGAAATATCGATTGCGCTGTGCGCCAAGCCGATGAGCCGCCGTCCCAATTCGATTCGCGGTGCCGGGGTTAATAATGCGGGCAAGCATTGGCCGATTTCATCGGGCTCCAGCGCGATTTTTCCGAGGAGGTGCTGCAAAGCCAGTGCGGCATCTCCCAGTGTGCCGGATACCCAGATGTCGTCGCCGGATTTTGCGCCGCTGCGGCGCAACGCTTTTCCTTTCGCGACTTCTCCTAGGATTTGCACGCAGATATTCAGCGGCCCGGCGGTGGTGTCGCCGCCGATGAGTTCGACATGATGCTGTTCCGCCAACGCGAAAAATCCCGCGCTGAATTGTTGCAGCCAGGTTTGATTGTGTTGTGCCAGTGTTTCCGGCAGGGTCAGCGCCAGCAGCGCCCAGCGAGGTTTTGCGCCCATCGCCGCCATATCGGACAGATTGGCGGCGAGCGATTTATGCCCGAGACGGTAAGGGTCGGTATCGGCAAAGAAATGCTTGCCGCATACCAGCGTATCGGTGGAAACGGCGAGTTCGTTACCGGGAGCGATGTCGATCAGCGCGGCATCGTCGCCGATTCCCAGCACCGCATTCGATGCGGCGCGTTTGAAGTAGCGGCGGATGATATCGAATTCGGAGTTCACGCGGACGATGGTTTTATATCTGTTTCTTGGCTTGCTTGTGGGCTTCGATCTCAACGCTGCGCAATTGGATGGCCAGCTTGTCCAATACGCCGTTGACATATTTGTGTCCATCGGTGCCGCCGTAGGTTCTGGCCAATTCGATGGCTTCGTTGATGATGGCGCGATAGGGAATTTCCGGGTGATGGATCAATTCGTACGTGCTGAGCAATAAAATGGCCGCTTCAACCGGGCTCAACTCGTTCAAAGAGCGATCCAGATAAGGCTGGATGGCTTGTTCCAGCGCGGCGCTGTGCTGGATTGCGCCGTGCAGCGCTTGCGTGAAAAATTTCATGTCGACATGCTTGAAATCGTCGGATTCGCGCAATTGTTGCTCGATAAACCCGGCACTGCCGCCGGCTACGCGCCATTGATAAATGCCTTGCACTGCGAATTCGCGGGCAATTCTGCGGCGGCTTTTGATTTTTTCGGTATTGGGGCGGCCAGCGGTAAGGTCGGGTTCTGTCAAGGTGTCGCTCATAAATCGGTTTCGTCGATGCTGATATGCAGATTGGCCATTTCCAGCGCAACGCGGGCGGCGTCTGTGCCTTTCTGGCTCATGCGCGCAATCGCCTGATCGTCGTCATCGGTCGTTAAAATGCCGTTTGCGATGGGCACGCCGGTTTCCAATTGCGCCATCGTGATGCCGTGCGCGGATTCGTTGGCGACGATTTCGAAATGATAGGTGTCGCCGCGAATGACGGCGCCGAGTGCGATCAATGCGTCGAATTGATCCGACAGCGCGAGTTTTTTCAATGCCAGCGGGATTTCCAATGCACCCGGTACGGTGATCAATAGCAGATTCGCATCCTGCACGCCGTTCTTTTTTAATTCCGCTGTGCAAGCGCCGAGCAGTCCTTCGCCAATATCGAGGTTAAAGCGGCTCATGACAATGCCGATGCGTAACTCGGATCCGTTGAAAATCGGTTCAAACTCAAGGATGTCGTCGTAGTGCGCCATAATGAATTCCTTTCTTGCTGTAAGTTGATGTCATGTTGCTTCGATCGGTCTATTTTTCAACGTAACGGGTTACTTCCAACCCGAATCCCGTCACGCTCGGCATTTTTCTCGGTGCCGCCATCAAGCGCATTTTTCCCACGTTGAGATCCTTAAGGATTTGCGCGCCGATGCCGTGATCGCGCAAATCCGTTTTGGGCGGGTGGGGAAGATGCGATTCCTTCAATTGTACTCGCTCGATCAGTTTCGCCGGACTTTCTTTGCGATGCAGCAGCACAATGACGCCGCGCTTTGCTTCCGCGATCAACTGCATTGCGTCGTGGATGCTCCAGGAATGCGTGCTGTCCTGAATATCCAGCAGATCGACCACGGATAGCGGCTCGTGCACGCGCACCAGCGTTTCGGTCGACGGATCGATTTCGCCTTTAACCAGCGCCAGATGCGTGGTGTTCGCGATTTCGTCGCGGTAGGCGATCAGCAGAAATTCGCCGTGCAAAGTTTGAATGGAGCGTTGCGCAGCGCGGGTCACCAAGCTTTCGGTTTGGCTGCGGTATTCGATCAAATCTGCAATGGCGCCGATTTTGAGTCGATGCTTGTGCGCAAATTCGATCAGATCCGGCAAACGCGCCATGCTGCCGTCTTCTTTCAGGATTTCGCAAATCACCGAAGCCGGTGTCAATCCCGCCATGCGGGTTAAATCGCAACCCGCTTCGGTATGTCCGGCGCGTACCAGGACGCCGCCTTTTTGCGCCATTAATGGAAAAATATGTCCCGGTTGCACAATATCTTGCGGTTTGGCATCGGGTTTGACGGCAACTTGGATAGTGTGCGCGCGATCGGCGGCGGAAATGCCTGTCGTGACGCCGCTCGCCGCTTCGATGGAGAGCGTGAAATTGGTGCCCAGCGGCGCGCGATTGGCCGATACCATCAGCGGCAGATCCAATTGGTGACAACGCTCCTCGGTCAAGGTCAGGCAAATCAACCCGCGTCCGTGCGTGGCCATGAAATTGATCGCTTCCGGCGTTACGAAATCGGCGGCCAATACCAGATCGCCTTCGTTCTCGCGTTCTTCTTCGTCGACCAAAATCACCATCTTGCCTTGTTTTAGATCGGAAACGATTTCGTGAATGGCGCTGATGCTCATGAATAATAATCCCGGTTAAACATTTAATAATCGCGCGACATAACGTGCCAGCATATCGGTTTCCAGATTCACCGCCATGCCGGGGGAGAGTGATTGTAAATTGGTCATGGCCAAGGTGTGCGGGATCAGGTTCACCGAAAATTGATCGCCTTCGATCCGGTTAACCGTCAAGCTCACGCCGTTGACGGTAATTGAACCTTTTTGCGCGATGAAGCGCAATAGCGGTTGCGGCGCGCGCACGATCAGTTCGATGCATTCGCCGACGGGCTCGAATTTAACCACAGTGCCGACCGCATCGACATGACCGCTGACCAGATGACCGCCCAGCCGGTCCGATAACCGCATGGCTTTTTCCAGATTGACCTGCGCACCGGCTCGATCCAATCCTTGCGTACAGCTTAACGTTTCCTGCGACGCCGCGACGCTGAACTGGCGGTTATTCAATGCGGTTACCGTCAGGCAAACGCCGTTGACCGCAATGCTGTCGCCGAGTTTGACATCGCTCAGATCCAGACTGCCGGGAGCAATCGTCAGCGCCAGCCCGTTGCCGCTTTGTTCGTTCAAGGCAGTGGCTTGCGTTATTTCTCCAATTGCTTCGATGATTCCGGTAAACATGCCGAATTTAAAGAGATGTAATCAAATGGTTTGGCGCGCCCAACACGATTCGAACGTGCGACCCCCGCCTTCGGAGGGCGGTACTCTATCCAGCTGAGCTATGGGCGCTAGAATGAAAAATAGCTATTGCCATTTCCGGGCGACAGGATAACCGCTTTTATTATTCTCGTCCAACTTGATCGAGCGCCGAGGATGGTTTAAGGAAACGCTGATTAATTCTGGATTCGTCATTCCGGCGAAGGCCGGAATCCAGAAAAATCAACGAACTGGACACCGGCTTTCGCCGGTGTGACGAATGAATCAGTGTTTCCTTAATTTTTCTCAGCGGGCTTGGTTTCCGTTTCCGTTATCGCAGGAAAAATTTTGACCGTTTTTACGACCCGATCCTTGGTTTGGATAATTTCCATCGGATACCCGGCGATATTGAGGCCGGTTCCGGCTTCCGGGATGTCTTCAAAGTATTCGAGAATCAATCCGTTCAAGGTCTTCGGGCCGTCCAGCGGGAATTGGAAATCGAGTTTGCGATTGAGTTCGCGCAACAGCGTGCTGCCTTCGACGATGAAACTGCCGTCTTCTTGCTTTGCGAAGGTGCTGGTTTGGCTGGGGGCTTGCGTCGTGAATTCGCCGATGATTTCCTCGATGATGTCTTCCAGCGTGACCAGCCCCATCCATTCGCCGTATTCGTCGACGACGAGGCCGACGCGTTTTTGGTTTTCCTGGAACAGGTGCAGTTGCGAGAACAGCGATGTGCCCGACGGAATAAAATACGGTTTGCGCATCACTTTTTCCAGCGAGGCTGCGGTTATTTTGCCGCTTTGCATTTGATTGAGTACTTTGCGTACATGCACGATGCCGACTATGTTGTCCATGCGTTCGCGATAAATCGGCAGGCGCGTGTGATGACAGGTCAGCAATTGCGCATGAATGACATCGTCGTCTGCATCGAGATTGATCGCTTCGATTTGGCTGCGCGGTACGATGACATCGTCGACGGTGATTTTTTCCAGATCGAACAGATTCAACAGTATGCTTTGGTGCTTATGCTGAATGAAATGGCCGCCTTCCAATACCAGCGTCCGGAGTTCTTCCGTGCTGATTTTTTGCTGCAATTCGCCTTGCTGCGGCTTAAGGCGGAATAATATCAGCAGTGCGCTGACGAACAGATTCACGAACCATACGATGGGATAACAAACGATCAGCAGCGGTGTCAGCACATAACTCGAAGCCAAAGCAATGCGCTCGGGGTATGCGGCGGCGATGACTTTGGGCGTGATTTCGCTGAATACCAGAATGGCGAACGTTACCGCGATGGTTCCCAGGAATAAGGCGAAATCGTCGTGCGCAAACAGCGTGGCGACGATGATGGCCACTAACGTGGCCGATGCGGTATTCAGCAGATTGTTGCCCAGCAAAATGACGCCTAGCAGCCGGTCGGTTTTCTCGAGCAATTTGATCGTCAGCCGCGCGCCGCGATGGCCTTGTTTGGCAAGATGGCGCAACCGGTAGCGGTTTATCGCCATCATGCTGGTTTCCGATAGCGAAAAAAAGCCGGATAGAATCAATAAAATCGCCAATGCGATCAGCATGATATGAAGCGGCAAGTCTTCCACTGGTTACCTCTGTTGGGGTGAGAAAGGATTGATCGATACACCTCTATTTTGAATCCGGCAATGCCTGAGTTTGTCAAACATGCCTATCTTCATCGGGTTGTACCAGAAAAATAAGGACGATGGCAATGATGGCCACCAGCCGGAATGCCGCTTGCTGTGCATTGGCTACGTCGGATTGCCACATCAAGAACCATTCTCCGCCGATTGTCATGAATCCGGTGAACCATAACAAAAAGCCCAGCATCAATCCTAAAATCGGCATGCGTTTGGCCTGATTGAATGCAAGCGGGTCGTCGATATTTTTGTAAAGGCGTAACCCGCCTATCCAGCAACAAGCCGCTATGACGATTTCCGCGCAGATAATCATGCCGTAAACGGCATGATGAACGAACGGCGATTCGATGGCGCGCCACATCGATCGATTATCGGGGAAGGTCGTGTCCATCGTCAGGACATGCGTGACGAGGAAGAAGTTGGCGTTGTAATCGGTGATATTGCCGAGAGCAACCAGCGATGCGTATAACGCAAAAGACAGCACCATCGAAACTTTGCATAGCCTGGTATACATCATTGATCTACCCGGATCGAGCGAATCGGCGGCATAATCGGCCCGATTGCCGGGTAGGGGCACAGTGCAAATTTGACAGGCCTATTAAGATACCTGCTGAATACCGGCCAACAACCAAGTGGCTTGCGGATCTCTGAGGTTTTTTTGCACATGCCAGATTTCGTCGAATGCGTCCGGCTCGCCATCGGGCAGTTCGCGTATTTGGCCGGTGAAACGCACGCTGGCAATTGCTGCATCGCCGACGGTTTCCACTTCCAGCAGATTGGCATCGATGAACATTACTTCCGATTGCTGGTGAGCGCCATCCCTTTCCTGAATTTGCGCGCCGATCTCCGCGAGCATTTCCGGCGTGGTGTAATCGCGGATTTCTTCAATATCGCCGCGATCGTGCGCGGCTTGCAGGGCAATGAACGATGCTTTGGCATGCTTCAGAAACGGTTCCACCTTAAAATCCGCCGGAATGTTAGGTCGTTGCGTTGCACTGTCGCCGGTATTTGCTGCCGCAGGCGAAAATGGCGGCGGCGTGAAGCGGTCTTGCGCTGCGGTGTTCATGCCCGAATATTGCATCGCGGGCGATTGCTGTTCCGTGCGCGGTTTGCGCATCATGCGGATAATGAAGAATACCCCGCCGATCAATAGCGCTATGATCAGCATGTCCATCATATTGATGTTTTCGAATGCGCCGCCCATAAACAGCGCTGCCAATAAACCGCCTGCGGCGAGACCGGCTAATGCGCCGCCCCATTTGCTGCCTGTGCTAGGCGCTGCTGCGGGTGCGGCGGCAGGTGCTTGTTTCGGGCTTGGTGCGGTTTGTTGCTGATTAATCGATTGACGTTGCGTGCCGAGATTCTTACCGCCGCCCATACGCTTCGCTTCCGCATCGAATGCGAACAATCCAAAACTGAGAAAAGCGATGGTCAGAAAGGTGAGTGTTTGCTTCATGGTTGTTTCCTCAAACCGATGTTAAAAATTCGAGTATAGCATCAATCCGGTCGTGGTCAATTTATCACCGCAGCAATAGCAAGCGCGGAACGGCATCGGCGCCGATCCATACAATTGCATTTTGATTAAATTGCCGCCCGATGGATTGTGCGGTATCCGGATCGATACCGGACACAAAAAAACTTTTTTCGGCGGGCCATTGTGCGCATGGATCGATATTCGATCCTTCGACGATGGAATAGCCTTGATGTTGCAGGCAATGTCGTAACGATCGGTGCGCCGTCAAATTTTCCTCAATGGGCAATGGCCGACTGAAAGGGTTATAGGCACTGACGATGGCCGCATGACGCGAATTCGTATCCTGCAA
>SXJH01000173.1 GCA_005779435.1 Nitrosomonas sp.
GATCTAACAGGCACAGCGTCAAATCGGGTAACTGTCAGATTGGGTCACAACTACTACACATAAAAACAATAGGTTAAGTAATATTTTCAGACTCCTGATTTTTCGATTGTGTCAAAATTGTGTTTTTCAGGAGTTCATCTACAACCATTGCATGTTTCCTGAATTGCTCGGGAGCCAAATGAGCATAACACTTCGCCCAGTGCAAACTTCAGTGGCACATACGCCGTTTTACTTTGTCCACCTTGATTACGCCAGTTACGAACAAAATCGCACACAATCGTATAACCACCAACATAGCCGTTCTTCCTGATTTCCTCAAACAGCATCTTGGCCGTACGACGATCTTTCCTGGGGCGTCGCGCATCTGCTGCCAATGCCAGCAATAGCATGGATTCAAACAATGTCAGCTTACCTGGCTTCTTCGCTCTTTGATATTTCACTGCGCTATCGCTGGCGCTTTCAACCACTTCTTTATCGTGTTCCGCGACAAACTCGTGCGGCGTTGAATCTCATTAATCGGCCGGTGTTCACGATAAAACATCCGCCGTATCTTTGCATACATAACCATGGTAATCACCTCTTAAATTATCCTGCCTAAAATTTAAGCAGGATACGGAAATTACCTGGTCAATTTTCAACCGTTACAACCAGCTTTTTCTGGTCAATTTTCGTCCGGTGTCAACATCTTTGGCAGCCTCAAGCAGGAACGTTGCCAATGGCGACATTACCCAACCCGTTATGAAGCAAAGAAGGACATTTTGCAGTATATCGCCGTGTTTTATAACAACCAAAGACTGCATTCATACCTGGATTACAAAAGCCCAATCCAATATGAAGCAGAAGCAGCAAAATCGATGAAAGCAGCTTAGCTGGGGTGTCCGGTTTTACTTGATCAGGTCAATTAACTTGAACGCTCTCACCGCTTGGTGCGCCTTTCAACAAGGCGTCTTGTGCAAATGACGGATCTGCTGGATTTCCGTGTCCATTCGCTCGTTCCGTATCTTGTTTTGGCTGTGGCCATGTTTTTTTGTTGCGCTCAATCCAGCACTTCGGCTAAAAAATTGGCCATCGCTTGATAAGCCCGCTTTGCCGCTGTTTCGTTATAGACCGTGCCAAATCCTGGGTTATTGGCTTTGGGGTTGGTGAATGCGTGCATCGTGCCGCCGTAAACATGCACTTGCCAATCTGCATGGGCTTGGGTCATTTCGGTTTCAAAAGCGAGCACTTGTTCGGGCGGCACCATCGGATCGTCGTGGCCGTGCAGACATAGTATTTTGGCATTGATGCTTGCGTTGGCAATTTTTCCGGGGGCAAAAATACCGTGGATGCTCACCACCCCGCGCACATCGGCGCCCGAGCGCGCCAATTCAAGTACGCACATGCCGCCGAAGCAATAACCGATTGCCGCTATCCGGGTTGCGTCGACATGCGGCAATTGCCGCACGGCGTGCACTGCGGCATTGATTCTGCGCCGCAGCAATGCGCGGTCTTGCGCGAAAGGCGCCATCAACGCGCCATTTCTTTCCGTATCGCCGTCGGCGCCGACTATGCCTTTGCCGTACATATCCAACGCAAAACCGGTATAACCCAATTCAGCGATCCGTTCCGCGCCTTTGCACGCCAATTCGCGCCGCCCGCTCCAATCGTGCGCCACCAACACCGCCGGTTTGGGTTTGCCGGTATCACGATACGCCAAATAGCCTTCCAATAGCGTATCGCCATCGTGATAATCGATTGTTGTCGTAATCATATCGCCCTCTTTATTCAAAAATGTTAATCTGATATTGCACATCCAATCATTGACTCACCAAGGAATCCGATCATGACAACTCTATCGCTATCGAAATTTGCCGGTATCTCGGCCCTTGTCTTTTACGCGTTCATGCCGCCTGTTTTTGCTCAGGATTTGTTGACGCAAAAAGTTTTACCGCTGGAATTATCGGCCCAAGCCGCAATGGCGGCAATCAAAAAATGCCATGACGATGGGTTCAAAGTCAGTGTCGCCATCGTCGATCAATCCGGTTTGCTCAAAGTACAGCTCAAAGCCGACGGCGCTGGGCCGCATACGTTGGACAGCAGCCGCCGCAAGGCATATACCGCCAACAGTTTGCGCGATTCGACGCATAAATACGCGCAACTGGTGGTGCAAAAACCCGAACTGCAAAGCTTGACGCGCTTGAATGAAAATATCCTGCTGGTCGGCGGCGGTTTCCCGATTAAGATCGGCGGAGAAATCGTCGGCGGCATCGGTGTCGGCGGTGCGCCGGGTATTGAATTTGACGAAGTCTGTGCCAGCGCGGCGCTGAAGGTTCTGAAAGCGGACGATACGTTTGAGAAGCGATGATTAACGCTTGCGCACCATTGCCGCGTATGCAATGAACATTTCTTCCAGAAACAAACGCGGATTCAGCGGGTGGCGCGACAGGCGCTGCTTGCCGTTGAGCAGCCGCGCAAAGCGGATGCACTCGATCAAATCCAATTGCGCGCTTAATGCCTCGATTGCGGAAACATCGTTCAGGCAATAACGGACTCGCCCGGTCGTGCGGTAACTGACCAAATCGTAACACCATTTCTGCAACCAATCGACCACGGCCGGCAAGCTTATTTGCTGCAAACTGTCCGCCAGCGACAAAGGATTTAACCGCGCAGGATGAGCAATTTGCTGCACAAACCGCGAAAACTGTATCGCCTGCTCGTTCTGTGCCAACCGCAAAGCGGCTAATGGCGCATAACCGGCGGCGGCCAAAGCAATTTCCGGATCGCGAATGGAATGTTGTCTTAACCAAGCAACTGCGGTTTCCCAGTCCGGTAACGGCATCGCGATTTGCTGACAGCGGCTGCGTATCGTTGGCAGCAAGCGCTGCGGCTGATGCGTCACCAAAATAAATAACACGCCTTGCGGCGGTTCTTCGAGTTTCTTCAGTAACGCATTGGCGGAAGCCGTATTCATCGTCTCCGCAGGATAGATCGCAACGATCTTGTCGCCTTGCTGATGACCGCTTAAATACACAAAATCGTCGAGCTTGCGGATTTGATCGATCCCTATCTGCTGACTGGCATTTTTTTTTGTAATTTTGTCGTCGGCAGCTTCCTTATCGGTCTCGTTTTCCGCCTCGATCGACAATGCCTCCGGCACAACCGGATAAAAATTGGGATGCGCATTCTGCTCGAACCAGCCGCAGCTCAGACACGCACCGCAAGCCTCTTGTGTCGCCGTCGGCGATACACACAACCGCGATTTCGCCCAATGCCGCGCAAAATCGTATTTTCCGATACCTTGGCGGCCTTGCAGCAACAGCGCATGTCCGCGAAGCTGTTGCTTCTGCGACAGTCTTTGCCAAAGGGTTCGCTGCCAGGAATAGATTTCAGTCATGCGGCAATAGCGGTTGCAAAAGACGCGCAACCGCAGACTTCACATCGTCTAGCGATTGACTGCTGTCGACGAGCTTTATGCGCTGCGGAAATCGTCTTGCACGATCGCGGTACGCCAATCGGACACGCTCGAAGAAATCGGCGCGTTCGGTTTCAAAACGATCCGTATCCTTAATTTGCCGCACGCGCTGCTGCCCCAGATCCACCGGCACATCGAAATACAACGTCAAGTCGGGTTGCAAATCGCCCTGCACCCATTGCTCCAAAACAGCGAGCTTATCCGGATCCAAGCCACGACCGCCGCCTTGATAAGCAAAACTCGCGTCGGTAAAACGGTCGGAAATCACCCATTGGCCTTGCTTGAGCGCGGGCAGAATCACTTTATCCAAATGCTCGCGGCGCGCGGCAAACATCAATAGCGCCTCGGTTTCCGCATGCATCGTCATGGATTTATCCAACAGGATTTCGCGCAATCGTTCGCCCAATTCCGTGCCGCCCGGTTCGCGGGTGACAACGCAAGCAATGCCCGCGCGTTGCAAGCACTCGACGATCCACGCAAGCTGCGTCGATTTGCCCGCACCGTCGATGCCTTCGAGGGTGATGAATTTGCCTGGCGTCATTTTTCGTTTTGTTGCTTGACCAAGGTGGGTTAACATGCAGGTTGGTTTCAATTCGCTGCATTTTACCATGGACATCGATAGCACCGGATTACTCGACAGCGCCGTATTCATCCCCTCCCCCAACTGCGACGAGCGCCCGCAAGGCGAAATCATCGGCTTGCTGGTCATCCACTACATCAGTCTCCCGCCCGGCCAATTTTCCGGCGACGATGTAATTCAATTTTTCACCAACCGACTCGATTGCGATTCTCACCCGGCTTATAAATCGCTGCAAGGCGTCAAGGTTTCCGCGCATTTCTTCATTCGCCGTGACGGCGCCGTGATCCAATTCGTACCTTGCGGCAAACGCGCCTGGCACGCCGGCGTATCCACTTGGCAAGGCCGGGAACGCTGCAATGACTTTTCCATCGGCATCGAATTGGAAGGCAACGGCACCGTGCCGTTCACCGACGCGCAATACACCGCATTGATCGCGCTGACAGAATGCTTATGCACCCGCTACCCGATCCAGCACATCGCCGGTCACTCGGATATAGCACCCGGACGCAAAAGCGACCCGGGGCCTTGTTTTGATTGGAAACGGTATACCAGCGGCCTAGGAAAAATGAACCACCCC
>SXJH01000026.1 GCA_005779435.1 Nitrosomonas sp.
ATTTCCGCTTCATCGTGCACGCCGCCGAGCGATACGCGGACAAACGGGCGCTGCAATGCGCGCGCGATACTTTGTCCCAATGAGGTTTTGCCGACGCCGGGCGGACCGACAAAGCATAAAATCGGCGCACGTCCTTGCGGTTTCAGTTTTTGCACGGCCAGAAACTCGATGATGCGTTGCTTGATACGTTCCAATCCGAAATGATCCGCTTCGAGTATTTTGCGCGCGCTATCCAAATCGATCGGTTTTTCTTCCGCAAGACGCCACGGCAATTCAATCATCCATTCCAGATACGCATGCAGCATCGAATGTTCGCTCGATGCGCCGGGCATGCGCTGCAAGCGCTGAAGCTCCTTGCGTACCTGCACTTCGATATCGCCAGGCATGCCGGCTTTGGCGATGGCTTCGTTTAGCCGAGCGATTTCCTGATCGTTTTCACCGTCTTCGCCCAATTCTTTCCGGATGGCTTTGAGTTGCTCGCGCAATAAAAATTTGCGTTCGCGGTCTTCCATTTGTTCTTTTGTGCGTTGGCCGATTTCCTGCGATAACCGCAACACTTCGATGCGGTGCGATAGTATTTTCAATACATGCTGTATCCGCGCTTCGATATCGATCGTTTCGAGCAGCTTTTGTTTTTCGCCGACTTCGGTATCGAGAAAGCTGGCGGTGATATCGGCCAAATCGGAAGGTGCGCGCGTTACTTGTAACGCGTGCGCGAGTTCGGCGGGAATGCCCGGCAGCAGCGATAGAATTTCGATGGCTCGCTCGCGCAATTGCAATGCCAGCGCTTCTATTTGCGTGGTTACTTGCGTTGCTTCACGGATATGTTGTACCCGGGCGGCGATGAATGGATAGCCTTCGATGATTTCTTCGATCCGGAAACGTTTCACCCCCTGACAAACGACATGCTGCGTACCGTCGTCCGTTACAGCGCGGTGGGCAATTTTTGCCACCGTTCCGATGGCGCAGAGCGCTTCCATTCCCGGATCGTCGACTGCAGCATCCTTTTGTAACACAATGCCGATAGGAAGTTTGGATTGCAATGCGAATTCGACGGCGGCGACTGAGCGGACGCGACCGACGGTAATCGGCATAAAGACATGCGGAAACAATACGACGTTACGCATCGGCACCAATGCAATGACATCGGCGGGCAGCGTAGGGCAAGGAATGGCAGGCGATTCCATAACGGTCTTTCCCTCCACAAATCGGACGATTGATGCAACGGTCTATCAGGTCATGGGCGATGCCGCTCTTCTTTTTTCTGTTCGTAGCGCACCAGCTTGGCAAGATCCAGCAATTGCTCCGCCAGCAATTGTAAAGCATCGTCGAGCGTCAGAATGCCGATCAATTCTCCTGAATCGTCCACGACCGGCAAACGCCGGACGGTTTTCTTGCGCATTAACTCAACGGCTTCGTCGATTGCGGTATTTTCCGTTACCGTGAAGAGTTCCGGTGTCATGATGTCGCCGACGGTAATCACCGTTTCATCCAGTTCCGTCGCCATCACTTCGACCACCAGATCGCGATCCGTTATCACGCCAACCGGCACCGTGCCGCCATTGGGTTTGTCGATCACAATAATGGCGCCGACATGGAATTGGCGCATCAACTTGGCTGCTTCTTGGATTGTTTCGTCGCGCTGAATGACGATTACTTCGCGATTGCAAATTTCACCGATAGTCATTTTTTTCTCCTCGATCGATGGGAAGAACGATTAAACCTTCGACTTTAACAGGCAATTGAAAAACTATCTGCGTTGCCGCTGCGGTGTTAAAAACAGGCTCAAAATGCTCATTTATTATGCATAAACTGCGCTTTTTCGCCTGTTTTTGCCTTGCATCGGCTGCCTCGAAAACGTTTTTCATTGGCCTGTTAACAGGCTGTTAATGCGACCAATGTGCGCGCAGCAGATTTTCTTCCGGATTGTAGTGAAACTCCAAGTGACCCTGATAAGCATGATGAATCGCTTCCGCGATGCCGCGCGCAAGATGGATGTCGGTGGTTGTGATCAATGTGGCATTGTCTTTTTCCTCAACCGCCATGATGCGCTGCAGCGGATGCTCGGGTCTTTCCTTTTTTTCAACGTTATGAACCAAGTGCATGATTTCATCGCGATGCGAAAAGAAAAAATCGCCTTCCAGAGTCAGAAAACCGGCCGGATAATGGTCATGTATGCGCTGGCATGCCGGGCAATTATGCCGATGCGCATCGACCGGCGCGGCAATCCATTGCCAGCGTCCGTCATGAAATACCGCGCTGCATACCGGACATACCGTCGGTTCCGCGAGCTTGCCTTTGATTTTGTAGGCATCGTGGATTTTTTCCTGAAAAACGCCGTCGTGACGGGCAACGGGATGAAAGCCGGGATAAGTCATTTTTGTTCCCATGAGAGATCTCCTAAACATAAATGAACAATAACCATTGTAATCCGAAAAAATTCAACTGTATTGATCGATCTCAAGTTTTGAAGGTATATGTCCGGCATGCCGTAAAGCGCAAGAAGTGCCAATCGCGGCCAATGCCGGTGATACAATCCCGTCCATTGTCATGAATCAATGAAATACCGGAGGAATTGCATGTCGACGACTATCGAATCCGTTTTGCACGAAACGCGTGTATTTCCGCCTTCCGCTGCTTTCGCCAGTCAAGCGAATGTTCCCAGCATGGAGGCTTATCGGGCGCTGTGCGCGGAAGCGGAGCGGGATTTTCAGAATTTTTGGGCTAAGCAAGCGCGTGCGCATATTCTCTGGCATAAGCCTTTTACCCAAATACTGAATGAACAGGCGGCGCCGTTTTATCAATGGTTTGCCGATGGGGTATTGAATGTTTCGTATAATTGCCTGGACCGGCATCTTGCTACCCAGCCTGACAAAGCGGCGATCGTTTTTGAAGCCGACGACGGACAGGTCATCCGGTCGACTTACCGCGATTTGCATCAGCGCGTTTGCCAGTTCGCCAATGCGTTGAAAGCGCAAAACATCGCCAAAGGCGATCGCGTCATCATTTATATGCCGATGCGCATCGAAGCGGTGGTTGCGATGCAAGCCTGCGCGCGTCTGGGTGTGGTTCATTCGGTGGTGTTCGGCGGTTTTTCCGCCAAAAGCTTGCACGAGCGCATCGTCGATGCCGGTGCCGTTGCCGTGATTACCGCCGACGAACAAGTGCGCGGCGGCAAGCATAATCCGCTTAAAGCGGTCGTCGATGAGGCGATGGGCATGGGCGGCGCCGCCACGGTTAAGCGCGTGATCGTGTATCGGCGCACCGGTGCGCAAATCCCGTTTAACCCCATTCGCGAGGTCTGGTGGCATGAAATTACCCAAGGCGCCGGTACGGAATGCGAACCCGAATGGGTCAGCGCAGAGCATCCGCTGTTTACGCTGTATACGTCCGGATCGACCGGAAAACCGAAAGGCGTGCAACATTCAAGCGCGGGTTATTTGTTGGGCGCCCAATTGAGCATGCAATGGATTTTCGATTACAAACCGGCGGATATTTTCTGGTGCACGGCGGATGTCGGTTGGATCACCGGCCATAGCTACGTTGCCTATGGGCCGCTGGCGGTGGGCGCAACCCAAGTGATTTTCGAAGGCATCCCCACCTATCCGAACGCCGGGCGTTTCTGGGAAATTATCCAGAAACATAAAGTGACCACTTTTTACACCGCGCCGACGGCGATTCGTTCGCTGATCAAGCTGGGTGCGGATTTGCGACGGGAAAGGTTTTTTGATCACCAAAATGCCGCCTTTGCCCTGCTCGACCTCGTGACCGGCTTCGTCGACCACTGCGGCAAAAATCCCCGGCAGCGGAAATGTGCACGATCCGGGTTTAAGCGCCACCGCACCCGGCATGGGCGCGAGCATG
>SXJH01000174.1 GCA_005779435.1 Nitrosomonas sp.
GACGCTCTACCAGCTGAGCTAAGCACCCGGTTAGAAAGCCCGCTAGTTTACTGCATCTTTGAGTGCTTTACCAGCACTGAATTTAGGAACTTTAGCCGCTTTGATTTTAATTGCAGCGCCGGTGCGCGGATTGCGGCCAGTCCGTGCAGCTCTTGTACCTACTTTAAAAGTTCCAAATCCGACCAGAGTTACACTTTCATTCTTTTTGAGTGCGCCTTTTATTGCAGTCAATGCTCCATCCAACGCGCTTCCTGCCGAGGCTTTAGAAATTTTAGCCGATTTTGCGATTGCTTCAATGAGTTCGGATTTGTTCATATAATTCCCCTTCTAAGTTAATGGTAATTAAATCACAAGCTAATACTGCAGTCGCTCTTATATCAAGCCGCTAACGCCCGGTCAAGCAAATTTGAGGCGCCTTTATGCGACCAATTCATCCGCTATTTCGCCCTTCATCAGACATCGGTTCATATCAAAACAAAATAACTAAAATTAATCAATATATTACAACACATATATCGAGATTACCCCAATATACCCCGGAGCATTTTACGATCAATAAGTTTCTGATTTTTGTTCGCGATTTAGCAACACTTCTACGGCTGCCCGCGCCGATACGCTGCCATGCAATATATTGCAAACAGCTTGCGTAATCGGCATTTCAATGTTCAATTTCGTCCCCAAACGCAAAACCGATTGCGCGGTATGCACACCCTCGGCAACATGTCCGAGCGCATCGAGGATATCCTGCAAAGACTTGCCTTGCGCAAGCATGAGACCTACTTGCCTGTTCCGAGACAAATCGCCGGTACTCGTCAGAATCAAATCACCCAGTCCGGCAAGCCCCATGAAAGTTTTCATATCGCCGCCCAAACCAAGTCCCAGGCGCGTGATTTCCATCAATCCCCGGGTAATCAATGCAGCACGGGCATTATGACCAAACCCCAAGCCATCGGAAATACCTGCTGCAATGGTAATCACATTCTTGACCGCACCGCCGGTTTCCACGCCCACGACGTCATGGCTGGTATAAATGCGCAATCTTGCACTGTGCAACTCGGCAGCCATTTTGGCGGCAAAATCGGCGCACCCGGAAGCCAATGTCAGTGCGGTTGGCAATCCTTGCGCAACTTCCTCGGCAAAACTGGGCCCCGACAAAACACCTAAATGAGACGCCATATCCGCATACGCCTCTTGAACAACTTGATGCGGCAAAAAAGCGGTTTCAGCCTCAAATCCTTTGCATCCCCAAATAACCGGAACCCGGATCTCATAACCCGCCATAGCGCGCAGCGTTTCCCGCAAACCCGCAACAGGCACGACGATCAAGGCAAGATTTGCCGCATGCAACGCTTCGGCAAGGTTTGATGTAATCCTTAACGATTGCGGTAACGAATGACCCGGAAGAAAGCTTTGATTGATACGCCGCCGATCCATCTCAATTGCATGATCAGGATCCTTGGTCCATAGACTGATATTGTGACGCGCCGATAAATTGATTGCTAACGCGGAACCCCAAGCACCGGCGCCCAGTACCGCAATTTTCATGAACCCCAAACCTGATTGACTTTAACATAGCCCGACTGTCCGTCGGGATGACGTACTTTCACCCACCCCGTCGCCTCGGCATCGAGCCACTCCAGCACGCTATCTTGCTCGGCTTGAAAAATCAGCTCCGAATCTGCATCGGCGGCTTTATGAATACCGGCCAAAGGTGCCGTGACCACGACATAACGGTGCTTGCTAAGCGCTTTCTTTTCAACCCAGGCAAGACTGCCGCTGCTGTCGCGCACTTTCGCCCAGCCATCTACTTCAACCACGACTTCGACGGGAAGAAAGCGGTTTGCTACAAATAACTTATCCGCCTTTAGCGAAGGCGCATCGTACATGATGACCACATCCTCGGATATCGAATAAAACTCCATCTCGGCCGTTGCATAACCGGAAAACAAAATCAAATAGCCCAGCAACAAAGCCGTAACGACCCTTGCTCTGCATAATCCGATCAACCGATTCTTACCCATTGATACGCCCATCGAAATTACCGGAATTTATCCGGCTTAATTTTTACTCTTTTTTTGTTGATACATGGCTTCAAAATTGACCGGATTGAGAATAACCGGCGGAAAACCCGCCCGAATCACAACATCGGATACCACTTCCCGTAAATAAGGAAACAAAATATTCGGACAACCGATACCTAAAACCGGATCTATCTCACCGTCGGGGATATTGTGAATACGAAAAATACCCGACTGCTGCGCCTCAACCAAGAACATGATCTTATCCTTCATCTTGGCAGTGACCGTCGCTGTCAACAAAACCTCATACAACCCCTCATCGCTATTGATATCGATACTTTTGGAATCAAGCTGCAGATTTATTTCCGGCGTATCGCGCTCCAAGAAAATGTTCGGCGCATGCGGAATTTCTAAAGACAAATCCCTGATATAGATCTTTTCTATCGCAAAAACAGGCTGTTGTTGCTCGCTCATATATACCTTTTTATCAATTATAAATCAGGATGCCAGCAAAGCCGTCAACCCCCCCTGACGATCCAATGAAGACAAGTCGTCGAATCCGCCCACATGCCGTTCGCCGATATAAATCTGCGGAACCGTGCGGCGGCCTGTCTTTTCCATCATCTCCGCCCGTCGCTCAGGCTCGAGATCCACACGAATTTTTTCAATTTCTTGCACACCCTTGGCAAGCAGCAAACTCTCCGCCATTTTGCAATAAGGACAAAACCCTGTTGTATACATCGTCACCTTCGGCATGCAACGCTCCTACCGCTTCACCATGGGCAAACCGGCTCGTTTCCATGAATCTATGCCGCCTATCAAATTCACTACGTGAGCAAAACCCTGTTTTTTCAAAAACAAGCTGGGTTTATTGGAATGCACACCGCCACGGTAAATTACCACAATCGGTTTTTCTTTAAAACGCTCCAGCTCAGCCCAGCGTTCCTCGATTTTCTCCGACGGCACATGCTTCGCATTCGGTAAATGCCCGGTCGTGAATTCGCTATCGTCGCGAACATCCAGTACCACAGCGTCCTGATAATTGATCAGTTGCACAGCTTCCCGCGTATCGATTTCTTTGATTCCACCCCGCACCACCATCGGCCATAACAGCATCAAACCGCTGATTATCGCGGTAATCAAAAAAAGCAGATTTTCCAATCTGCCGAAAATAAAGTGACCTTGAAACAACGATAATTCCATACAATTTCTTACGCCATTAAATAAATTGCCTATTTTATCAGAAACGTAAAAGTTACGTGACCTCCTTGCAGCCGGTATCGCGGCGATCGACCGCCGTTTTTGCTAAAAACCGACAACCCGAGCATTATTCGCGCAAAAGAATCAGTCAGATACTGTGTTTACGATCAAAAATATAATAGAATAACCGCCGTTTTAAGCTATTTGATGTCATTCACTCCTCTTTTTAAAAGCTCAACATGAAAAAAATTGTTCTCCTGCGGCATGGAGAAAGCACCTGGAACAAAGAAAATCGATTTACTGGCTGGACGGACGTTGATTTAACGCCACAAGGCGTACTGGAAGCCCGGAGCGCCGGCCGATTATTGCGCGAGCATGGCTTTACATTCGATATCGCCTACACCTCCGTTCTTAAGCGCGCCATTCGCACGTTATGGCTCGTACTGGACGAAATGGATCAAATGTGGATCCCCGTTGAGCATAGCTGGCGCTTGAACGAGCGCCATTACGGCGCACTACAAGGGCTCAATAAAGCGGAAACGGCTGAAAAATATGGCGATGAGCAGGTGCTGATTTGGCGCCGGAGCTACGACATCAGCCCCCCGGCATTAGACACTAACGACGATCGCTATGCCGGCGCCGATCCACGCTATAAAAATCTGGCAGCGCACGACATCCCGCTGACCGAATGCCTTAAGGATACGGTAGCCAGATTTCTTCCTTACTGGAATACCAGCATCGCACCGCAAATCGAAGCGGGAAAAAACGTCGTCATCGCAGCGCACGGCAATTCGCTACGCGCATTGGTTAAGTACCTGGATAATATTTCGGACGGCGATATACTCAATTGCAACATTCCAACCGGCATCCCGCTCGTCTATGAATTGGACGACCACTTAAAACCCATCAAAAATTATTATCTCGGAAATCAGACGCACATACAGGAAGCCATGCAATCAGTAGCCAATCAAGGCAAATCGTCCGGTTGAAATTTTGCTCATCCCGACATGAGTATGAACGACGCGCTTGTTCGATCCCAACCAATTTATCCGACCGCAGAAACAATCCCTTCAACTCATAAACGGTGCGTTCAATGGGCGATTTTGCTCGGCATAGTGTTTTTTTGCTACTCAACCGCAGCGCATTCAAATAATCAAGAGAATCTCCAATTGCTCCGGGATCGCATTCAATCTTTGCAAAAAGACCTGATCGGCAAGGTGGAACTCAAACAGGAAACATCGGAAGCATTGCAAAGAACCGCGCAAACCATCAGCGCCATTACCGGAAAATTAACCGAACTCAAAGAAGAAGACCGGAAAGCGATCGCAGAACATCGTCAATTTCAAAATCAATATCAAGAAATCAAAAGCAAAACCGAACTGGAGCGCGATCGACTTGAAAAATTACTTTATCAGCAATATATAACAGGAAAGCAGGATTATTTACGACTGGCTCTGAATCAACAAAATCCCAATCAAATCGCTCGCGCCGCCTATTATCACCAGCGGCTTTCCCTGGCTCGGATCGACGGCATCAAAGATCTCCAATCCAACCAAGAGAAGCTCGAAGCATTGATTCAATCCAGTCGTCGAAAAAAAGAAGAAATAGCCGCGATACAAGCGGAATACTTCGATCAACGCAAGAAATTGGAGCAAGAAAAAATCAAACAACAAAATCTGCTTGCTCAAGTTTCCGGGCAGATCGACAAACAGCAGCAAGAAATCGACAAACTCAAGAAAGATGAAAAACAACTCACGAACTTAATTGAAGAAATCAATAAAGCAGCCACGCAAAAAGAATCGAACACCGGCGGCACCGCATCGATCAATCGCAAACTGCCGGATGCCTCCTTAACCGATGCGCCGTTTCCAACGCTAAAAGGTAAATTAAATTTACCGGTACGAGGGAAACTTGTGAATACTTTCGGTGGTCAACGCTCTGGTAAACAATTAACGTGGAAAGGTCTGTTTATTCAATCGAACGAAGGCAATGAAGTTAAGGCAATATCACCCGGAAAGGTTGTTTTTGCCGATTGGCTAAGAGGTTTTGGAAATCTGATCATCCTGGATCACGGCAGCGGCTACATGAGCCTATATGGCAATAATGCAACACTCCGCAAACAAGTCGGCGAAACGATACGGGGCGGAGAAACAATCGCAATCGTCGGAAATAGCAGTGGTAATTTAGATACAGGACTATACTTCGAACTTCGCCATCAAGGGAAGCCGTTTGACCCTTTGACATGGATAAAAATAGAATGAGCATCGGAACCACCCACATCAATTTGACCCGCGCGGAGAAAGTAAATGAGTAACATCGTCAAAAAAACAGGTTTAATTCTAATTGGCACAATTGCTGGAATTTTGCTCAGTTTGAATTTCTCTGCAATTGCCAAAAAAGATCACATTGAAGCGGTACATCCGTTGCCAATCGAAGAACTTCGCACTTTCGCGCAGGTTTTCGGCCGCATCAAGAGCGATTATGTCGAATCCGTCGAAGATAAAAAATTGATTACCGAAGCGATCAACGGCATGCTGGTCGGCTTGGATCCGCATTCATCGTATCTCGATAAAGACGAATACAAAGAATTGCAAATCGGCACACAAGGCGAATTTGGCGGCCTCGGCATCCAGGTTACGATGGAAGACGGTGTGGTAAAAGTTATCTCCCCGATCGAAGACACTCCGGCATTTCGCGCCGGCATTAAAACCGGCGATCTGATCGTCAAGCTGGACGACACCGTAGTAAAAGGCATGTCGCTGAACGAAGCCATCAAATTAATGCGCGGCAAACCCAACACCTCGATCAAAATCACGATCGTGCGGGAAGGTGAAAAAGAGCCGCTGGTATTTAATTTAGTACGCGACATCATCAAAATCCAGAGCGTCAAATCCAAGATGATCGAGCCTGGCTATGCCTATATCCGTATCACGCAATTCCAAGAACAAACCGGCGAGAATCTGGCGCAAGCCATTAAAACATTATTCACCGGGCAAGAGGGCGAAATGAAGGGATTGATTCTGGATTTACGCAACGATCCCGGCGGTCTGCTTAACGGCGCCGTAGCCGTTTCCGCCGCTTTCCTGCCGGAAAACGCACTGGTTGTTTACACCGAAGGACGTAGCCCCGATGCAAAAATGAAATTGCACGCCCATCCCGAATATTATTTACGCGGCACCGACGATGATTATCTGCGGGGCCTGCCTGCGGAAGCGAAAACCGTACCGATGATTACATTGGTTAACGGCGGCTCCGCTTCCGCATCCGAAATTGTAGCCGGCGCATTGCAAGACCATAAACGCTCGATTGTGATGGGTTCGCAAACATTCGGCAAAGGATCGGTGCAAACCATCCTGCCATTGGGCAACAATACCGCGATCAAACTGACCACAGCACGCTATTACACACCGAACGGCCAATCCATCCAGGCACAAGGCATTACGCCCGACATCCTCGACGAAGCCGATAGCGGCGAAGAACAACGCTTACGCGAAGCCGATTTGAATCGCCATTTATCCAATGGCAAGAAAAAAGAAAAGCAATCCGCTGCCGAAACCGAAAAGGCGGAAGTAAAACCTGACGCCGAGAAAAAAGAGAAAAAGGACAAGAAAAATAAAGCACCGATTGAATTCGGCTCCGAGGAAGATTTATTGCTGAAACAAGCAATCAATTACTTCAAAGGCATCACGGCTTCACCTCAGAAAAAGAGCGACGATCAATCCGAAAGTTAATACCGAGGAATCGTGAATGATCAGCAGCTTCTCCGTTACAGTCGTCATATCCTGCTGCCGCAAATCGATATTGCGGGGCAGGAAAAACTCAACCGCTCGCATGTTCTAATCGTCGGCGCCGGAGGACTGGGTTCTCCGGCGGCGATGTATCTTGCCGCCAGCGGCGTCGGTCGATTGACCCTGTGCGACGACGACCGTGTCGATCTCACCAATTTGCAGCGCCAAATCATTCATGGCACCGACGCGATTGGCATGCCTAAAGTGCGTTCCGCGCAACAAACGCTAAGACGTATTAACCCTGAAATCGAAGTCATTGCCATCGAACGGTGCGTCGCCGCCGAAGAACTCAACGAATTGACCGCTGCAGCGGACGCCGTCGTCGATGCCAGCGATAACTTCAGCACTCGCAACCTCGTGAATCAAGCGTGCATCGTGCATAAAAAGCCCTTGATTTCAGGAGCTGCGGTGCGCTTTGACGGACAAATCAGCGTATTCGATTTGCGCCATGAAAACAGCCCTTGCTACCACTGCCTGTATCCAATCGACGGCGATCGGCAAGATATGCCGTGTGCGGTCATGGGCGTATTCTCGCCACTGGTAGGCATCATCGGCAGCATGCAGGCAGCGGAAACATTGAAAATCCTGCTCAATCTCGGAAAAAGCCTGAACGGTCGCCTACTGCTGCTCGACGGCCTCACGATGGATTGGCGCGCAATCAAGTTACACAAAGACCCCGCATGCCCGGCATGCGGGGCATCACAATAATTCGTTCGGCAGCAGCGTCAAACGCTGCACATCCCAGTTCGCCAGAGGCTCGCGCTTGAATCCGCTTTTGACGAATTGATGCCAACGGCCAATGACAAAACACATGAACAAATTCGCCTGCGCGGAAACATCCCGATCATTTCTCAGCCGCCCCTCGCTCATCGCAAACCGCAACGCCTGTTTCAACGTCGCCTCCAAACGATCGTGCAGTTGATTGATACGCAATTGCAGATGTTCGTTTTCGTTAATCAACGCATCGCCCGTCAAGATACGCGTCATCCCCGGGTTTTTTTGCGAAAACCCCAATAACAGCAACAGCAAATTCTCAATTCGCCTATCGCTACCGCCTTCATCTTGCAATATTTTATTGATCAATCCGAACAAAGTGCGCTCGATGAATTCGATCAAAGCCTCAAACATGTGCGATTTGGTGGGAAAGCAGCGATACACCGACGACTCGGAAATCCGCAATTGCACAGCCAAAGCAGCCGTGGTCACTTTTAATTTTTGCGGATGCTCCAGCAGTCCTGCCAACGCTTGCAAAAGCCGGTCTTTTCTATCGTCTGCAGGTGTCGATGCTATTGAACGTTTCAATGGATCATCCCAATAGTTAAGTTACAAACGGAATATAACAAATTTTCATTCGAAATCAATCGATAGAAAAACCTGAGTAAGCTAGACCTGACAACCCCAAACGAGCTAAAATTGCCAATTTTGAGCATTGATCCATGCACATTTGGCGCAAAGCATCGATACCCGCAAATACACCGATTGCCTTGACAATCGGCAATTTCGATGGCGTCCATCTAGGTCATCAGGCGATGCTCGCTCGTTTAAAAGACACCGCCAAGCAACTGGCGTTACCGGCCTGCGTAATGACTTTCGAACCGCACCCGCAGGAATTTTTCACGCCGGATCAAGCACCGGCACGGTTGACCAGCCTGCGAGAGAAACTGCAATTCCTGATCGAAGCCGATATCGATTGCATTTACATTTGCCGCTTCAATTTCGATTTCGCCAGAATCGATCCGGAATCGTTCGTCACGCAAATCTTGCAGCGGCAACTATCGGTTCGCTGGTTATTGGTCGGCGACGATTTTCGTTTCGGTGCCAGGCGAGCCGGTAATTTTACTATGCTGCAAGCCTTATCGTCCGCAAATAACTTCACCGTCGAAGCCATGCCGAGCATCGCCAACGATGGCGAGCGCATTTCAAGCACCGCCACTCGCAAAGCACTTGCCAGCGGCGATCTCGCAACCGCGCAAAAACTCTTGGGCAGGCCTTACCGTATCAGCGGTCGCGTCGTCGACGGTGACAAATTGGGCAAACAATTGGGCTTCCCAACCGCGAATATCCAATTAAAACACAACCACCCGCCGCTAACCGGCATTTTTGCCGTCTCCGTTTACGGCGCGATAGCGTCATCGCCCGCAACGCCGTTGCCAGCCGTTGCCAGTCTGGGCGTGCGGCCTACCGTGCACGATAATGGCAAACCCGTGCTGGAAGTGCATTTGTTCGATTTTGACCGTATGATTTACGGGCAGCACTTGCAAGTCGATTTTCTACACAAATTGCGCGACGAAGCAAAATTTGCGGATCTAACCGCCTTAATCCAACAAATTGAAAGCGACGTTGCGCAAGCAAAAGATTTTTTCAAGACGGCAAGAACGCATTCCAGTAGCATGTGCAGTCCCGTTTAATTTACTCACTGACGATTTTCATGACAGATTATAAGCAAACCCTCAATTTACCCGATACGCCGTTTCCGATGCGCGGCAACCTCGCCAGCCGCGAACCGGTCATGTTGAAAGCTTGGCAGGAAAAAAACCTGTATCAAAAAATCCGCACCGCCAGCAAGGGCCGCCCCAAATTCATTTTGCACGACGGCCCGCCGTATGCCAACGGCAACATCCATATCGGTCACGCCGTTAATAAAATCCTCAAGGACATCATCATCAAGAGCAAAACTTTGTCCGGTTTTGACGCACCCTATATTCCGGGTTGGGATTGTCACGGTTTGCCCATCGAACATCAGATCGAGAAAAAGCACGGCAAACACCTTCCCGCCGACAAAGTACGCGAACTGTGCCGCGCCTTCGCCAAAGAACAAGTGGAACGGCACAAGGCGGACTTCATCCGCCTGGGCGTATTGGGCGATTGGGATCGCCCTTACCTGACAATGAATTTCAAAACCGAGGCGGACACCATCCGCGCACTCGGCAGAATTTACCGGAACGGTTATTTGTACCAAGGACAAAAACCGGTCAACTGGTGTATCGATTGCGGCTCCGCTTTAGCGGAGGCTGAAGTGGAATACGAAGACAAGAACTCGCCCGCCATCGATGTCGGCTTTGCCGTGCAACCGTCCGCACTCAAAACGCTCGGCGATAGCTTCGGCATCGACATCCCGGACAACGCCACAGCGCATGCCATCATCTGGACCACGACGCCTTGGACCCTGCCCGCCAACCAGGCGGTTTGCGTACATCCGGATTTCGATTACGAATTGGTGCAAACGCCGCGCGGTCTGTTGATTCTTGCCGCCGAGCTCAAGCAAGCCTGCTTGATGCGCTACGAAACCGACGGCGATGTGCTCGGCACATGCAAAGGCATCGCCTTGGAGCATCTGCCGTTGCAACACCCGTTCGAGCCGCGCACCGTCACCATCATTTGCGGCAAGCATGTCACGCTGGAAACCGGTACCGGATTGGTGCATACCGCACCCGCGCATGGCCTGGACGATTACTTCGCCGGGCAAAGCTACAATCTGCCGAGCGAAAGCCCGGTCGACGGAAACGGCAAATTTATCGCCGACACGCCGCTGGTCGGCGGTTTGTCGGTGTGGAAAGCCAACGACGTTGTCATCGACACGCTCAAAACCAACAATCGTTTATTTTGTTTTAAGAAAATCGATCACAGTTACCCGCATTGCTGGCGCCACAAAACACCGATCATTTTCCGCGCCACGCCACAATGGTTCATCGGCATGAATCTGCACAGCACCGATGCCGCATCCGTACAAAAAAGAACCTTACGCGAACTCGCCATGCAAGCGGTCGACGCCACCGCGTTTTATCCGGCTTGGGGCCGCGCGCGGCTGGAAGCGATGATCAAGAATCGCCCGGATTGGTGCGTTTCGCGCCAGCGCAATTGGGGTGTGCCGATGACGCTCTTTGTTCACAAAGAAACGCACAAACCGCACCCGCGCTCGCTCGAACTATTGGAGCAAGTGGCGAAAAAAGTCGAACAACAAGGCATCGAAGCCTGGTTCGCTTTGGATGCCGCAGAATTGCTCGGCAGCGACGCCGACGATTACCAAAAACTCACCGACACATTGGACGTCTGGTTCGATTCCGGTACCACGCACGCCACCGTGGTCAAAGCCGACGAGCAACTCAAATTCCCGGTCGACTTGTACCTCGAAGGCTCGGATCAGCATCGCGGC
>SXJH01000175.1 GCA_005779435.1 Nitrosomonas sp.
CCCGACGGCCAGCGCGAACCCACGAGCGCGGCATGGCACTTTTTCTCCGTTCCATAACGTTCCATGAACTCAGTCATCGACAATCCTTTTTGAAACTGAATCTTGTTGATACCCATTGCGCATCTCCTTTCGTTGGAATGCACTTATTATCCATAACAGTAGGCTCAAAAAATGAGCCTACTGAACATTGTGGCTAATCATGTATTGCTTTGATTGAGCGCCTCTTCGGCAGGCTGTGGCAACGAATCGGAACAACAATCCGCTTATTTTTGTGAATATCTGCGATAATTCGCTATCCATTCTTTTTTGCTTTCTTGCCGCTGTTGTTAAAGATTAATCCGCTTAATATTTTTCTTAGCCTATGGCGGCATCGCCCGTTGATTCTGCAATTGTCGCAACGAGAAATCGCCGGGCGTTACCGTGGATCGTTCCTCGGGTTATTATGGTCGTTCATTACGCCCTTATTGATGCTGGCGATTTACACTTTCGTATTTAGCATCGTATTCAAAGTCCGGATAGATCCCGGCAGCATCGACGACGACCGCTTTGCTTTTGCCTTGGCTTTGTTCTCAGGCTTGATTTTCTACAACTTTTTCTCGGAATGCCTTTCGCGTTCACCCGGGCTTATCGTCGGCAATGTCAATTACGTCAAGAAAATCATATTCCCCTTGGAAATTCTGCCTTGGGTTACCGTCATTTCCGCCCTTTTTCATGCCTGCACCAGCTTTATCATCCTGCTGCTCTTTTTGCTCATCATCGAACATCCGTTTCATTGGACATTGATTTATCTGCCCATCATCGTATTTCCATTCGTATTGCTGACGCTGGGATTATCCTGGTTTCTGGCTTCAATCGGTGTTTTCGTTCGCGATATCGGTCAATTCATCGGCTTGATACTCACCGCCCTGCTGTTCATGAGCCCCATTTTTTACTCGGCGGCGGCGTTGCCGGAAGCCTTGCGCGATTATTTGTTCCTGAATCCGCTGACTTTCATCATAGAGCAAGCGCGTGCGGTATTGCTGTACGGCCAAGGGCCCGACTGGCCGGGATTGCTTGTTTATTATGCAATTGCCCTATCGACGGCTTATGCCGGTCTTGTGTGGTTTGAGAAAACACGCAAAGGATTTGCCGATGTGCTCTAAATTTGCAAATCCCGGGGCCGCCATAGACGCTGTCCGGTTGTCCAAATGCTATCAACTGTACAGTCATCCGCGCGATCGCCTGAAGCAATTTCTGTGGCCGCATCGCTGGCTGGGTTCAAAGCAATATTACCGCGAATTATGGGCGTTAAACGACGTCAATTTATCGGTGATGCACGGCGAAGTGGTCGGCATCGTGGGCCAAAACGGTTCCGGAAAATCGACGCTATTGCAATTGGTCTGCGGTACGCTGACGCCGACGCACGGCGAAGTCAACGTATCCGGACGGATCGCCGCGCTGTTGGAACTGGGCGCAGGGTTTAACCCCGAGTTCACCGGTCGGGAAAATATCGTGATGAGCGCGGCTATCTTGGGTCTCACCCCAGCCGAGATTGCCGACCGCATCGAAAATATCATCGATTTCTCCGGCGTGCGCGATTTCATCGATCAGCCGGTTAAAACCTATTCCAGCGGCATGTACGTCCGCCTGGCTTTTTCGGTTGCGATTAACGTCGATCCCGATATTTTGGTGATCGACGAGGCGTTGTCGGTCGGCGACGGCGCATTCGCGCGCAAATCGTTTTCCCGCATCATGGAAATGCGCGACGCCGGAAAAACCATTTTATTTTGCTCGCACTCGCTGTTTCAGGTCGAATCCCTGTGCGCCCGCGCGATTTGGATTCACCAGGGAAAAATCGTTTTAGACGATGCATCGCCGCAAGTGGTGTCCGCTTATCAGGCGTTTCTCGATAAAAACTCGCCCGATTTGACGCTCGATAGACCGGTAGCCGACCATAACGGCACACCGGTTGGTAGCGGAGCTGCATTCGGCAGCGCGCATCTTGAAAAAGTAAAACTCCAGGTCAACGGTGCCGATACGCCGCACGCCATCATCAATAGCGGAGAAACCGGCATTGCGATAGAAATCGCTTTCGCTTCGGATCCGGCATTGCCCTGCCCCACTGTTGCGATGACACTGCAAGCCAAGGATGGACGCACCATTACCAGTGCCGCAACCTGGGAAGACCGAATCGATTTGCCGCGCTCGCATGACGGGAAGAGCCGGGTTTGGTTGAAACTGGATCGATTGCCGTTGCTTAAAGGGGAATATTCCATCAGCATTTACTTACTGTGCGAACGCGGCATCCACTTGTACGATTCGGCAGAAAGCTTAGCCAATCTGCAAGTCGTTCAGAACGGGCGCTTGCAGGGTTATTTTTCCATTCCGCATCAATGGGAAACCAACGCGATTATCACGACCGATGACCCAAACAATTAATTCCGATCCACCGGGAAATACGCTGCTTTACCGGCAAGCCGATCCTGCCGATACAGCGCCGGGAGCACCATCGCCATTCGGAAATCTGATTTTCCCGCTGAATGTTTATGCGCATGCCATGCTGCTGCAGGAAGGAAAAGCCGCCTATTTGCATTACGGCTTGTTTCAGAATGACCAAGCAGGCTTGCAAGCGGCGCAACAATATTCGACCGACCTGCTGACGGCACGGCTGCCATCGCCGCCTTGCCGTATTCTGGAAGTCGGGGTTGGCTTGGGCGCGACGATTTCCTTACTAAGCCAGCGCGGCTATGCCATTCAAGGCATCACACCCGACGCCGGACAAATCGCCTATATCCGGCAAACATTGGGAGCGCAAGCGCCTGTCGGCTGCCAATCGCTGGAAGACTTTCAAGCGCAACGGGAAAGTTTTAACGTCGTCTTGTTTCAGGAATCCGCACAATATATAGAGCCGATGGTTATTTTCGACAAGGCATCGGATTTGCTTTCTCCCGCCGGAGATTTGTTCATCCTTGACGAATTCACCCTGAAGCACGATGAAACCGGCACTGCGGGATTGCATTATCTGAACCATTTCATCGCACTGGCCGCAAGATTCGGGTTTGAATTGATCGAACACAAGAATCTATCGGCACTGGCCGCTCCCACGCTGGCTTATCTGCTGAAGATTATCGATACGCACCGGAATCGCCTGATTCGAGATCTGCCGGTCAGTGAAGAACAGCTTGATCGGCTGAATGCATCCAATCGCGTTTATCAACAGAAGTATGCCAGCGGGCACTACGGCTATGCATTGCTGCATTTTAGAAAAACAAAAGAACCCACGTGGCGCTTGAGCACGCTCAAGGATGAACAAATTTCGCACATGCAGAATCTATTTGAAGAAACGTTCAATCAACCAATGCCGCCCGCCTTCTGGCAATGGAAATACCCTGCAAATTCGGGACGGGAAATCGGTATCTGGCGGGAAAATCGCTTGGCAGGCCATTACGGCGGCATTGGCCGGAACATTTTATTTTTCGGCCAGCCGCAAACGGCGGTACAAATCGGCGATGTCATGGTGGATACGAAAGAACGGGGTGCATTCACCCGGAAAGGCCCTTTTTTTCTAATGGCCGCTACATTTCTGGAACGTTATATCGGTTTTGGGCGACAATTTCTGATCGGCTTCGGTTTTCCCAACGACCGCGCCATGAAAGTGGCCGAACATCTTAAACTCTATGCCGAAGTCGGGCGTATGGTCGAAATTTCCTGGCGCCCGCGCACAAAATTTCCGCTATGGAAAACACGCCTGCACATACTGAACCGCGACCAAGCCGGCTTTGCGGCAACTGTCGTCAACGACTGCTGGCTACGCATGTCAGCCGATTTCCGCAACGCCATCATCGGTGTCCGCGATTGGCCGTATCTTCAACACCGCTATCTGAATCACCCGCACCAGCCGTATCAAATCGTGCTGATAAAAAATCGCTTCAACGCAGAAACGCGGGGGATATTGGTATTACGCTACGACCATGACGATTGCGAGATTATCGATATTATCGCGCCGTTAGTTGAAATCCCGTTATTAGTCACTCACGCCAGGCGGTTAGCCGGGATGCATGGGGCCAAGCGGGTGTTTTGTCAAATTACCGAGAATTTCGCCGCTCATTTCGCCGCAGCCGGGGGAAATCAAGCGCCGGTCAATATCAGGATTCCGGCCAACATTTGGAGCAACGGCCCTTCAGTGGAAACACTGAAAGACCGTTGGTGGTTGATGAGCGGAGACAAGGATTTTCGATAACCTCGGTGCAATAACACCGGGAATCGTTGTTATTTCATGCTATGCAAGCAACGCTCAATCCACTGCCCCGTCAATTTCTCCTGCACGGTATTCTGACGCAGACGCGTTGCCAGTCCTGGAAAATCCACTTGATCGAGCGGTTGATCCTGATTGAAGCATGAGAACACATAGGTGATTTTCCCGGTTTCCGGATCTTGATGCGGCTGCAGACACTGCGCGCAAATTTCCTTCATCATGCACTGCATCGGCGAGTTGATCGAACCGATGGCAAAGTGATCCGCTTTCAGATAAGGCTTCAATTGATAATGCCGCGCCACACCGACAGCCGCCATCATACGATCGGAGCCGATGGCGATGATATGACCGGCATCGCTCAATGCAACCGGGCGTTCACCCAATTCGCCGCTGGCGTACGCCACCATCGCTTGCACAATGTTCCCGGTAAAGCTTTTATCTTGCGGACGAGTAGGGGTGAATCCGGGTGCTTCGTCGCAGCACCAAACCACGATATCCGCAGCCGCTTCGATTTCCGCCACTTTGTATCGATCCGCCAGTTTCTTGTACCCGGCAAAATACAGCACTTTTGACCCGGCTGCGCGCGCAGCGGCGCCGATTGAGAACAACACGGCATTGCCCAAGCCGCCGCCGACCAGCACCACGGTTTCATTGGCAGGAATTTCCGTCGGCGTACCGGTGGGACCCATCAATACCACCGGTTCACCCGGTTTCAACGACATGCATAGATTGGACGAGCCGCCCATTTCCAGCACAATCAGCGAAACCAGGCCTTGCTTCAAATCGACCGATGCTCCCGTCAACGCCAGGCCCTCCATCGCCAACCGGGTATCGTTGCCGACCATGGCCTGTGCCGCATAATTCTGGAAGCGATAAAATTGTCCGGGCCGGAAATGCTCCGCCGCCATCGGGGCATGCACCACCACTTCGACAATGTTCGGCGCCAGCCTTTCCACTTTATGCACGATTGGCCGCAATTGCCGGTTGAGTTCGTCGAAGAATTGTTGCGTAGTTTGTATCGATGCCGGGCGTACGCGCTCCAGAACGCGATTGACGATCGGATACCCTTGCTTGGCGCTCGACATCGCCTTCACCACATTACCCGAGAAAGACGGATGCAAATCGCCGAAGAAACTGATGAAACGTCCATCCTGTCCGTCCCGGTAGCGGCTGAGCAATACTGCCGGGTTATCCGGCTTGGGATTGGCATAAGCCGGTTTCACCGGATTGCCATCCTCATCGCAAGCATTGAAATACCGGCCATCGACTTGGTAATTGTCCTCGTCTTCGCGCGCCAACACGGTGTTCGGCTGCGTTCCTGCAGCGACCAGCAAAGCGCGCGCAGCCAATTCCACTTCACCGCTATCTTGCCATTGGCCGGTCTCATCCTGCTTTTGTACCGCAAATCGCACCGATTGCGTATGCCCCCACTGATCCACATTGACACGCACCGGCGTCATGCCCTCGGCAAACCAGATGCCTTCCTCGAGCGCCTTCTCGACTTCCTCGTGATTCAAAGTATAAGACGGGCTATCGATCAGGCGCTTGCGATATGCAATCGTTGCACCGCCCCAGGATTGCATTAACCCGATGATATTCGCATGACGTCCTTCCCGTTCCGCAGCTTGCCGTTCCGCACGGATCGCTCGGGCATGCTGCAGAAACTCGTCGGCAATCGCTTGCTCTTCCGCATCCCAAACATTGCGCACGGACGCTTCGCCTTGCGCTGCCGCAAGAATTTCGTAGCGTTTCAAAAACTTCTCAACCTGCACCGGATAATAGGCCAATGCTTCGGTTGCGGTATCGATCGCGGTTAAGCCGCCGCCCACCACAACCACCGGCAGGCGCAACTGCATGTTCGCAATCGAATCGCCCTGCCCCGCACCGGTCAACTGCAACCCCATCAAAAAATCCGATGCAGCCCGCACGCCGCGCGCCAATCCGTTCGGCAGATTCAGAACGGTGGGGCGTCCTGCACCTGCCGCCAAGGCGACATGATCGAATCCCATCGCGAAAGCATCGTCGGTCGTCAACGTGCCGCCAAAACGCACGCCGCCGAATAAGGCGAACTCTTCTCGCCGCTCCAGCAGCAAGCGAATCAATTTCAGGAAATTTTTATTCCAGCGCACGGTAATCCCGTATTCGGCCACGCCGCCAAAACCGGCCGCCATGCGCTGCCCCAGATCTTCCTCCAACGCGCTTGCAAGCCGGATCGCTTTGAACGGCACGCGCTCGCCTTTTTGATTGACGCCTGAAATATCTTCCGGCAACGGTTCGATTTTAAGACCGTCGATACCGACCACGGTATGCCCTTCGTTCATCAAGTGATGCGCCAGCGTATATCCGGCAGGCCCCATGCCGACAACCAGCACCTTGCGTCCCGATGCCGGTTTTGGAACCGGACGGCGCAAATTCAAAGGATTCCAACGCGTCAACAAACTGTAAATTTCAAATCCCCACGGCAATGCCAGCACATCTTTCAGCGTGCGCGTTTCAGCTTGCGGTATATCCACCGGGTCTTGCTTCTGATAAATGCACGATTTCATGCAATCGTTACAGATGCGGTGGCCGGTACCGGCGCACATCGGATTATCCAGCACGATCATCGCCAAACTGCCGACAGCGACGCCTTGGGTTTTCAGCTTGTGAAATTCGGAAATGCGCTCTTCCAGCGGACAGCCTGCCAACAAAGCGCCTAATTCGCTTTTCTTGAACGTTGCCGGTTCGTCGGGCGATTTCGATTTTTGCTTCAATCCTTTCGAACAGGAATCCTTGCCTTGCTCGTGACACCAAATGCAATAGTTGGCTTCGTCCAATGCACCCATCAAATCGGTGCCTTGATCGGTCAGGGAAAATCCGTTGCGCTCGCGCAAATGATTCAGCCGATGCACGGGATAACCTGCGGATTCATCGGTATCCAGCGTCAATAAATGCTGAAAATCCAATTTGGCGGGCGACTTGAACAAAATGCCCTGGGAAGTATGCTGCTGACCTTCGGATGTTCGCAACGCCCAAGCGGCATAGTGCAACGCTTTATTCAACCGGGCGTCGTTTTCAGCCTCGGCATCCATCCACTGCGCAATCTTCGTTGCAAACGCCAATTCCGAGAAGCTTTCGCCAAATTCGGCAGCCAGTTCTTTTTCCAACGCAAAGCCATTAACCGCCGCCAGCTCTTCATCGCTGACTTTTGTCTTGGCGCGGCGTTGCACGAATTGCCGTTTACAAAAATACAGCGGCGCCAATGCGTGATGCTTGGCGGCAAGCTGCTGCACCTCGTTTTCAATATTGAACAACCGGGCAACAAAATCCTCCACCCACGGCGCAATATCGATCAATAGCGCGGAATCGTCCTTGGGCGGCAACTCATCGGGATGAGCGCGCGCATGCTCCAATCGCTTGAACAATACTTCGTCGCCGGTACGCAGAAAATCCAGAAAGATCCGATCCAGCCTGCTCAGACCGGATCGGCTGTATAGATCGGCGATCGTGAATTCAAAATTTAAATCGGGTGAAGCTGCAAAACTTTCTTGTTGGTTGTACAACGTTGCATCTGTTTTTATCATAATCAGTTTTCAATATTTTATTGTTCTTGCTGTGCCATAGGGTGGTGTTCTAGAAGTCATCAAGCATCGCTTCATAAGCAATCAACCATTCTATGAATTCATCGGCAGGCATGGGTTTTGCAATGAAATATCCTTGTATTTCGTCACAACCCAATTCCGTAGCCAGACGATAATCCGCTTCGGTTTCAATACCCTCGACCACTACATTCAGATTCAAGCTCCGGCCTAATTTTATACTCGACTCGAGAATTGCACGAGTGGCTAAATCGTTTGATGCGCCGTGCGCAAAAAGACGATCCACTTTAAGCTCGGTAAAAGGCATGTGCTTGAGCGTTTCCATCGACGAATAGCCTGTTCCGAAATCGTCTATGGCCAAACCGAATCCTTTTAGCCTGATGCGCGTCAAAATATCCAAAGTTTGCGCAAAATCTTTTCCCAACTTGCTCTCGGTAATCTCCAACGTCACGCGCTCAACCGGAACTCCGCATTTCTTGATCGTTTCTTCGTAAAGTTCCGGCAAATTGAATCGATCCAGATTTTCCATCGAAACATTGACGGATATTCTTAAATCTAACGATTGTTGCAGCCATACATGCAACTGCTCAGCCGATTTTCTCAATACATGACGCGTAAAATCGTTAATCAAGCCGGTTTGCTCCGCTATCGAAATAAAATTATCGGGCAACACATATCCGTACTGCGCATGCCACCAGCGTGTCAGACACTCCACACCCATGACATGACCGGTTACGGCAGAAACTTTCGGTTGATAGTAAATGCCGAAATGATCGGATGCTAACGCATGCTCAATATCGGCAACATCCAAAACTTGCAACGTTTTATCGGAATCCAAGACCTGCGGAACCGACAGCGATATTTGCTCTAACATCGCTGCGATAGCGCCCATTGTCACCGGCTTGGACAACGTGCCGATAATATTCAATCCGCGCGCCATCGCCAAACGTTCTGCGGCCTTGAGCAAATCGGCATTCACCCCGGAAAATAATGCGATCTTGCCGCGATAGTTCTGATCGGCGATGTTGCGTAAAAACTCTATCCCGTCCATCCCCGGCATTTCGATATCGCAAATCAACAAATCGATATCCGCGACTTGACCGGCCAAAACATACAATCCGGAACGGCCGTTCTCAGCCACCAACACCTCGGACACGCCCAATTCTTTTAACAAATGGGTGATGAATTCAAGCATAAAGCTATCGTCATCCAGCACAAGAACGCGCATCTGTTTTTGGTTATCCATTAAAGTAGTATGAGTCTTGTATTGGCTATTGCCGGACTTGCGTTTCGGAAAAACGAATTATAACGCGAATCCTGCCGGCAAATCTTTCCGCAAACAATCCGTTCGAGAGAAACGGCAAGATAGCGGCAACGGGCATTGCGCCTCGCAAGCGAATCGGCAAAACAAAAGGCCATCAGCTCATGATCGAGCTGATGGCCTTTTTAGCGCTGTTTCCGACGAATGTTTGTTTCAATTGAAACAAACATTCGATTTGCCACTGAAAAACTACTGAACGGGATTCATCTGAGCTGCCGTTAGATTGGCTTTCCAGGAATCCGGCAGATTTTGCACCCAACCATTGTAAATGTTCGGGATCGCATAAATACCCTGCCCGCCCATGCCAGCGAGGCTGGAAACGGTATCGTCGCTTGGCACACCGGCTCCGGCTACCAGCGAGATACGACCGGCAATGCTCGAATTGGCCGGATTTTCCAGATCCACATCGACAACAATGAGTTGATTAGAGAACTTGCTGGTGACATACGCATAATACCCGCCCCCCTGCTTGGCACCGAAGTTAACGCCGTGACAACCGGGATCGCAAGGCAACATCGCTACCACTTTATCCAGTTTGGTATCGATGATGGTAATCGTGCCGCCGGTATTGGCCGTAACTACGACACGTCCGGATGGATCGACCGGGGTTTGAATAGGCAAAACTCCCGCGGTTACCAAACCATCTCCGTCACGGTCTTTCAATGTGTCCGGACCGGTAGGGCTAATCGGATCGTAATCCGCTAACAATGCGATGGTTTTAAGCAAGGTACCGTCAAAGCTGATTACGTTGATGGAATGATCCAATAAATTGGTGGCATAGATTTTGTCGATACCGACACCAATAGCAATTGGATGCGGAGCGGATGGGAATACGCCGCCAGTTTTCTGTCTGGCGATAATGCTTCCATCGTTGCTATCGTATATGCCAACATCACTGGTGTTGATGTTAGGCGTAACGATCCTTCCATCCGGCGTAATCCAATGACCATGTGGATTGGCTGGTGTTTGACCGGGGCCTTGCGTCGGCATCATAACATCCGGCTTGGTCGTTCCCGCTGGAATTCTGACCACGCCATTCTCGCCGTTAATCGCTACCGTAATGTCGTCCGTGGACGGCAATGTCATGACATGCGACGGTGTGTCGCCTACCTGGATATTATGCAACAAAGCGCCGTTTTCACGATTAATCATGGTCAATTTGGTATCGAACCATTGCGTTTGATACACAATCGATTGATCCTTGTTGCTCCAAATATTATGCGGGTTGTTCATATTGATGCTTGGCAATGCAATTTTCCGCTTGAGCGTCCAATTGGTTGCATCCAGAACGGTAATCGTGCCCGGTTTGGTTTTACCCGCTGTTTTTTCAAACTGGGTATTGATCCATACCTCGCCGACACCCGGAGTAGTTGGATTGAACAAGGCCGGCAGTGTTACATCCTGTCCGTAACGGGCTTCCAGTACGTCTTTCAGATTAGCAACCGCACCGCCGGTGATTCTAACCGGAACGCTGGCATAGTTTGCATGCCATGGCGCCGAAGAAGTGTAATCCAGCCAGTTATTTTGCGATGTGGCCACAAAAAACGTCCTAACCAAGCGGGTTGCCAAATCGCTGCTGGTCGGCAATCCTTTAACGCCGGTGACCAAATCGATCGATTCGCCCAGATCCAGGCCTTCGGTATTGGGATCGTCCACGATCACACCGGCAAACATATACGGATGGATTTTACAGGTGAATACATAAAGCCCTGGAACATCGAGTTTTACAATGCCGCCGCCGCGATAAGCCTTGGTTTGCGTAAACGGCATGGTGTAATGATCGCCGTGCACCGGATCGTCGGCATCGCTTGGCCATAACAGGCTGGTGATGGTATGTACGCCGTTGGTATCGGACATGATGAAATGTACGCTACTGCCCGGCGGGATGATTTCCAGCGATTTGGTGCTTTTGGTGATACTGAAAATCGTATCCGCACGCGCGCTTCTAAACCAGCTACCAGGCTCATCGGAAACTTCGAATGTCACCAAGCCCGGTTCGTTGCTGGCATTACCGAAAATAGCGCCGCTTGGCGATGCACCGGCGATGCTGTTGCCGGTTTCACCGGAGTTTTTATCGACCACATGGAATTTTCCTGCCATGCCGGATTCCATATGGGAAACCAAATGACAGTGATATTGCCAATGACCGGCACCTACGCCGGTTCCCGCTCTAACGGTAAAGGAATGGCTCGCGTTTCCGGCAGGCATCAATTTTACGTCGATCATATTAGGATCGACGTTCATACCGGCAAAGTCGGTTTCATCCGGCCAGCGGTGCGCATGCAGATGGAATGTGTGCCCGGGCCCAACGGAAAGAACGTGAAAGCGGACAGCGTCATCTTTGACGGCGCCCAAAGTCGGGTTTGTCCATAACGGCGTTTGTGTACCGTTCTTAATTTCCGTGCCCCAGAAAGTCGACCCGACCATAAACATGACAAATTCTTTTTTCAAATCGGAACGCTTTACTGCAGTAATGGCGCCCTCATCTTCCACCAGGCTTTGTACGCTGCCATCGGTTTTGTCAACGATAATGGCGCCGAACAAGCCCAATAACTGCGAACCGTCGTCAAAGTACGGATAAGTACCTTGCTTGCTGGCAGTGAAGGAGAAAGTTTTGGATTGTCCCGGGGATGCTTCGCTGCTATCGGTGGAAAGCCCCGGCACATTCAAGCCGACTTTAACGGATGTATTGTTAGTTAGCGAAATGCTGACGGTATCGCCCGCTTTAACAAATAGCGTCGGCCCGGGAATGGTTGCTCCCGCCGGGTAATTGTTTGTTGCGCCATCGCTGCTGGTGTGATTGCTCATTTTATAAGCGAACTGCCCATTGGGCAGCGTCTCAGCCGTCATGCTGATGGTATGCGAAGCAGCGAGCGCCAAGCTTGAAGTAAATAGCAAGGCAATCAGAAAAACCAATGCCAAAGATATCTTAAAATTATTCGGTTTCATTTTTTATCCTTTCGTGTGATCGCTATTGAGGATGAACATTAAAATTGCCTTTCATGCCCAGTAGATTGCTTGAAAAAGCGGTGTCTCTATATACAGTGCTGATGCCAGCCTGTACCGTAAACACGTGCTTCTCAAGCGGCCCCATAGCTTTCTCGCCGATAACGGCATTGGTGCCCGGATCGATCCAACCGTATCCCGCCAATTTGAAAGTATGCAGGTTGGTACCCAAGGCGATCACATGAAAGCGAACATTGGTTCCTTGTTGCGCAGTAAACGCCGGATTAGGGCCCAAATAGGTTTGCTGACCGGTTATGCTATCGATCTCAGTACCGGCAAAGGTATCGTCGAGCATATACAGCACATAGTCTTTCTGAATGCTGGAAAGAGGAGCTGCTTTGCGCTGACCTTGCAGATTGATGTCTACGCTGCCGGATTTTTTGTTAACGATCAACGCACCGAATAAGCCTTTGTCTTCAGCGCCATTGTGATTAATCATGTTGTGATCGTGATAAGCCCAGGTGCCTGCAGTACCTGCCGCCGCATGCCATTTGTATTCATAAACCATAGCGGGCACCGCGCTTTCGTCTTTCACCATATTGATGTATTTGAGCGTGCCATCGCTGAGGATATCGTAATGAACGCCGTGAACATGCACACTGACTTGATCTTCGCCCGGAGCATCCGGATCAAATTGATGGATCAGTGTCAAATCGACTTCGTCGCCTTCATCGATAACGATCGTTGGTCCTGGAATCGTTGCGTAATCGGGATAACGCGATGTCACATTTTGCTCATTCGCGCCATTCGTTGCGGAAACAACGTGCTGTTTCATCCGATAGGCAAAATAACCGCCGTCCAATTTCTCGGCAACCAATTCAATTTGGTGTAATTTGCCGGTTGCAGCTCCCGTACTTTGGGCTTGCGCACCGGTGAGCACCGAAAAGAACAAAGCGATAACAAGCATTGCTTGCATGTATTGCGGTTTTCCAGGCAATTGCGCGATTCGCGATTGCGAACCGAGTAATTTACCCATAAAACAACTCATGTCGAGTTTTGGCTTCATTACAATCAACCTCCCTTTTTGATTTTTGTTAATTTTCTTTATTGCATTGATGACAAATAAATCAATGCATACCGAGCAAATTCAAGCGAATGCTCGGCGCGAAATTGTAAATCAATTTCATGATGCATTAAGTTGAATATTGTTAAATCATGAGTTGGGTGTGAGTTTTGTCACACGCCAATAAAGAATTTTTCTTGATATCTTGCGAATTCTGGAAATTCTGATACCCCAAAAAATACAGGGGAAGAGAACGGATCAATCCGGGTAATTGCTATGCAATATTGGGAAGAGGGGTGTTCGTGTTGGATTGTCACGATGAAAATTATCCGCAATCGATTTGCAGCAACTTTCATCGTGAATCTAGTGAGTTATGGAACTGGGTTTTGTTGTGCTGCCGTCAAACCTGCCTTCCATGCATCCGGCAGATGTTGCACCCAACCATTGTAGATATTGGGTATCGCATAAATTCCCTGACCGCCCATACCTGCCAGACTAACAACTTTGTCATCGGTTGGAACGGATTTGTCGGCGACCATGGATATCCGTCCCGCGATGCTTGAGTTGGCCGGATTATTCAAATCCACATCGACAACAATGAGCTGATTGGAAAACTTACTGGTGACATATGCATAATATCCCCCACCTTGCTTGGCGCCGAAATTAACGCCGTGACAACCGGGGTCGCAAGGCAACATTGCCACAACTCTATCGAGTTGAGTGTCGATGATGGTAATACTGCCGCCGGTATTCGCTGTAACCACCACGCGCCCTGTCGGATCGACCGGTGTTTGAATCGGCAATACGCCTACTGTTACCAATCCGTCGCCGTCACGATCTTTGACGGTATCCGGCCCGGTCGGGCTAACCGGATCATAGTCGGCGATCAGGTTGATGGTTTTGATCAGCGTGCCGTCCAATCCGGTTACGTTCATCGAATGATCCAGCAGATTAGTGGTATAGACTTTATCGATACCGACACCAACAGCCAATGGATGCGGCTCTGCCGGGAATACACCGCCGGAACCCGTACGCGCCACAATCTCACCGGAATCGGTATCGTAGAGACCGATATCGGAGGTAATCACGTTCGGTGTCACAACCAATTTACCATCGGCCGTTACCCAATGTCCATGCGGGCCAGCAGCAGTTTGGCCCGGCAATTGCGTCATGATCATCGGTTGCGGCGTCATGGTGCCTGCCGGAATAATCCGAATACCATTTTCACCATTGATAGCCACGGTAATATCGTCGTTGGTTGGGATCGTAATCACATGCGACGGCGTATTGCCGATTTGAATGTTATTGATCAACGACCCATCTTCGCGATTGATAAACGTCAATTTATCGTCAAACCATTGCGTTTGGAAAACAACCGACTGCTCCCGGTTACTCCACATATTATGCGGATGATTCATATTGATTTGAGGCAAGGCAATTTTGCGTTTGATAGTCCAGGTGGCGGCATCCAAAACGGTGATCGTACCCGGCTTGGTTTTACCGGCGGTTTTCTCAAACTGCGTATTGATCCATACCTCGCCGACACCCGGTGTCGTGGGTTTAAACAGGCTGGCGAGCTTCACATCCTGACCGTAACGCGCTTCCAGCACATCTTTTAAATTAACCACCGCACCGCCCGAGATACGAACCGCTACGCTCGGATAATTAGGATGCCAAGGCTTGGTCGAAGTGTAGTCTTGCCAGTTTTCCTGAACCGTGGCGACAAAGAAAGTCCTCAACAAACGCGTCGCCAAATCGCTACTGGTCGGCAAGCCATTGATACCTGTTACGATATCGATCGACTCACCCAAATCCAATCCCTCGGTTGCCGGATCGTCGACGATGACCGCACCGAACATATACGGGTGAATCCTGCAAGTAAATACATACAAGCCCGGCACATCCAATTTCAAAATCGCGCCGCCTTTATAAGCTTTGGTCTGGCTGAACGGGATTACGCGGTGATCGCCATGATCCGGATCGTTAGCGCCGCTTGGCCAAAGCAGTGTCGTTATGGTATGCACCGCATTGGTTTCCGACATGATGAAATGTACACTGCCGCCGGGAGGAATGACTTCCAGAGACCGTGTTTTTGTGATCGGACTCAAAATATCGCTGCGTATACTTCTGAACCATCGGCCAGGCTCGTCGGTGATTTCAAATGTTACCAAGCCGGGATCATCGGTAAACGGATTCAGGAAAATATGCCCGCTGGGCGATGCGCCGGCAATGCTGGCACCGGATTCTCCTGCAGCAACGACATGAAACTTCCCTGCCATACCCGCTTCCATATGAGAAAACAAGTGGCAATGATATTGCCAGTAACCGGTTCCAACGCCAGAACCGGCTTTAATGGTAAAGGTATGGCTATCTACGCCATCTTTGAGCATTTTAACGTCGATCATTTCTTTACTGTTCCGATCAGGCCAGCGATGTGCGTGCAAATGCCAGGTATGGCCGGGTCCGAGCGAAAGAATATGAAAGCGTACCAAGTCGTCTTTTACAGCACCCAGCGTAGGATTCGTCCATAAAGGTATCTGATTTCCGTTGACCATTTCCGCGCCCCAGAAAGTTGAGCCGATCATGAACATCACGATCTCTTTATCCAGATCCGCACGTTTGGTAGGTACGATGTTACCTATTTCATCGATAAAACTATCGATTGCGCCATTTGGGTTGTCGACAACGAGCGCGCCAAACAAGCCAACCATATGCGAGTCTTTATCGTAGTATGGAAAAACACCCACTTGATCGGCGGCATAAGCAAAGCTGCGTGTATCGCCAGGCGAGACCTCGATACTTCCTGGCGTCAAGCCGACCTTCAATTGCGTATTGTTGGTCAGCGTTACATTCAATACATCGCCTTGTTTAACAAACACGGTTGGACCGGGGATGGTCGCTTCGTTCGGATACGTTGGCGTCGACCCCTCGCTACTGGTATGACTCAACATTCTGTAGGCATGCTGCCCATTCGGCAATGTCTGTGCCGCCAGGTGAATATTGTGCGTTGCCGCCAATGCAAGATTGGATAACCAAAGCATCGTAAACAACGTTAAGCAGGTCAAAATAGTTTTAATCTGTGAACCAGAAATATGCGGTTTCATTTTTCTATCCTTTTATGAGACATATTCTTATTAGGGCGCGACGTTAAAACTACCCGTCATATTTTGCGCGATGCCTGCGAAGGTACTATCCAAGTAAACTGTGCTGGTACTGGCTTGGATAGCCACCACATGCTTCTCGAGCGGCCCTATCGCTTTTTCTTCTATTAAGGTTTGTGTAATGGGATCGGGCCAGCTATACCCTGGAAGCCGGAATTGATGAAAATTCGTTCCCAATGCAATCAAATGAAACCGGACATTGCTTCCGGCTTGAGCGGTCAGCGCCGGATTGGACCAAACGGGTGTTTGTTTGCCGGTTTGTGTATCGATCACTGTGCCCGCAAAAGTATCATCCATCATGTATAGCACATAGTCCTTTTTGATGCTCGACAGCGGCACTGACTGAATGCTGCCGTTCTGATTGACAGCCACTGTTTTGGCTACCGGATTGACGATCAATGCACCGAATAATCCTTTATCTTCGGCACCGTTATGCGTACTCATATTGTGGTCGTGATAAGGCCATGTTCCCGCTGTGCCCACGGCTGCATTCCAACGGTAAGTATACGACTGCACCAATGTTGCACCTTCGTCTTGAAATAAGTTGATATATTTGAGCGTGCCGTCACTGACAATATCGTAATGCACGCCATGCACGTGCAAGCTGACGTTTTCATGCAAATCGATCTTGTCGGGATTGGGAATGGAGTTATACAAGGTAATTTCCGCCACATCGCCTTCATCCATGATGATGGTCGGGCCGGGAATAATCGCCGCCGTGCTGTAGCGCGAGGTGATATCCGATGTTTGACCTTGCGGATTGGTAACTTCATGCCGCAACATCCGGTAAGCGAGATATTCGTATTGTGGATACGGTTTATCGGCGTACATTTCTATCCGATGGAAATTTCCGGTCACGCTTCCCTGCGCCGCAACATTTCCTGCAAAAAAGAAAATTGCACTCAATATTGCAAACAAGCAAACGGTTAACCATGTTGCCGGTTTATAACGGATTTCCTCTTTTTGGCGCGCGTGCCTTGACGTCTGCAAAACACTCACCAAAAGCTCTGCACAAGCTTTGTGATTCATTTCCAATGCCCTCCCGTGATAGTTATCAATTTGTCTGCGTAATGAATTTATTACATTCTTATGCCACTTCATTTTTCATTATCACACATCTTGTTGTGTATAAAATGATGTCTCTTTGCATTGCCGATCGATACATTAACTGATTGTAACTCAATGAATTAGCTGTTAAAAAAACACCCCATGGGCATACCAACGGGGTGTCAAGGCTTCGTCAGGATCTCATACTCTTCTGGCAAACACTGGCGAAGCTACTACGGAGCAACTAACTTAGTAACAAAAATCAGTATCGATTACTTGCGCATCGACTGCCGATAGCAAACGAACACCCTTTATTCGCCTGCCACACGCATTGATTTTTGTTTAGAAACCAATACCAACGTAACCACCGACTGTCATGCCATCGATTTTGACGCCATCGGATTTACCGGCCGATAACTGATAGCGACCATCGATACCAACATAGAAATTCTTCCAGACGTTGTAATCAATACCTGCGCCAAACTGTACGCCCGGTGTCAAATAAGTGATCGCTTCCGTTGTGGGGCTTACGACATGAATCGCCAATCCCATCGGGATAATCCAAGGCCTCACTTTCGATCCTTCAAAGAACCGGATCTTCGGCGATGCAGTCAATGTAAATTGGCTAACCGTTACGCTACGCGGATTCAATGCGCCGCCCGCCAGCATAGTGGGGTTGTTGGCTAAAGCATTGCCCTGAACGTTGTTGGCAAAATTCTTGTACTCAAACATTAATTCCGCAGAGACCGACGTTCTAGGTAACAACCCCCAAACATTGTTAGTCAAATTCCAATCGAGACCGGCGCCGGTATACCATCCATCTTTGTCGGCCTGGTCTTGCGCACCGACAGGCGCCACATCGCTACGAATACTCGATCCATCTCGTCTCGTCATTGCGTGAGTGAAGCCGCCTCGGAAAAATACCATATTATCCTTGCGTCGTTCGACATCGCCCCCCGAAGCATTTGCCCGATTTTCCGTGGTGGCTTTCGCTTGTTCAATGGTGTTTACTTTCTGGACGGTTTGATTGGTCGTTTGCTCTAGAACATTCACCTTTTCGGTTACTTTTTGAGCAGATTGCGTAGATTCTGTTTTAACTTTTTCCAATTCCATCTGAATTGCCTGCAGCTTTTCTTCCAGCAGCTTGATTCTGCGCGCCGCATCGTCAGCCAAAACTTGAGGCGACGCCAATACGATCGCTACAAAAAAAGAACCCGCAGCAACGCGAGAGGCCATCCGCATTCTGTCATATAATTTCCCCACATCATTCTCCTTTGATTTAATGTAATTTTTCTAGCTATTGTTCAGTATTCGAAGAAGGATGATAGAGAAACGTTAAAATAGCGGCTTTGATCTGTATCAATTTTGTTCCAATCAATATCGACTTTCGAAATTCCGATGAGACCCGACACGCACATTCACGCTTCATTTCCGCCTGTGGAAACTGCACTGGCCGAGCCCAACGGTTTGCTGGCCGTCGGTGGGGATCTTTCGCCGCAGCGCTTACTGGAAGCGTATCGCAAAGGCATTTTTCCTTGGTTTAACGAGGACGATCCGATTCTTTGGTGGAGTCCCGATCCGCGTATGGTGTTATTTCCGCACGAACTGAAAATATCGCGCTCG
>SXJH01000027.1 GCA_005779435.1 Nitrosomonas sp.
CAGGGGTGTCTTTAAACAAACCAAGCATTGTATTCCTCCTGCATAGTTTTAACTAAACCAAATAAGTGTCTATTCCTGCAAGCAATAGATCATATTGTGCTTCCACGATCTCCTTGATGGCCAAAGCAGAGATCCCGGTGATCAAGTTGCCTTCCGCAACGAGCCATCCAACTGCATCCGAAGCACCAAGATTGACGACATAACCCAAATCCTGGTGCAGATAAGGTTCCAGTATGCCGGGGAAACCCGCATGCCGCAAAATATTTCGTGCAACCAGTTTGCCTTTACGCACTGCCGATTGCGCGGTTAGCGAATTGGAACCGAGCGACTGATAAGATGAGCAATCGCCAGCGGTGAAAACGTTAGGTAAGGGTGTTTTATTAACGATGATCTGCCCGAACGCATTCGCAGTAAAAAAAACTTGTTGTTTTTTTCCTAGAAACAAGAATGTTAAATCGGAAGGCAGTTCGTATTGATTTTTAGTTTCTTTCTCGGTTAATAAAATCTCCCCGGATTGCTGTTCGCGGTAATGGGTATTGGGGTGGAAGGCGATATCCGATTCGTGCATGCGGGATTCCGCATAAGAACCGAAACCATCGGGGAATTGATTCAATACATGTTCTCCCGAATGAATCAATTGTAGTTTTGCTTTGCATTGGATGCGATTGAGGAATTGTTTGATCTCAAATAGAAACTGAATGCCGGTTGCGCCGCCGCCCACTACGGAAATTATCGGCGCGGCCGAGCGGTTTCGATCCAGGTAAGGCGTCAACAGATCGGGGCCGCTTGTTGTCATGAAATCGGACAAATGCAGCACGTTTCCGGTATCGGAACGATCGGCAACATCGCCGCAGCCGGATGCGACCAGCAGATAATCAAAATCCAGCGTTTCTTCGTTGACGATCAACTGCCGTTTTTCTTGATACGTTTGCAGCGAATCCGGACTCAGATCGAGTGTTGCTTGCAGGTAACGGCATCCGAAACGTTGGGCGATCACGCTGAACGGGATCAGAAAATCGCTGAGCGGGTAGCGGAATGTCTCATGCAAATGGGTAATCTTGACATGGCTGTCGCGCGGATCGATGAGCGTGATGTGTGTATCCGGTGCGAATTGCAGCAGGTTGGTTAAAGCGGCAAGACCGGCGTAACCGCCGCCAGCGATGATAACGTTCAGTTTCTTTTGTTTAGCGATGTTAAACGGCAAAAAGGCCACGGTAATTCCTGCTCAAATCGTTTGCTGCCGACAGGGTAGCACAAAAAACGCGATTCTCAACGCGCAATCCAATCACGCGCAATCCAATCCGCATGCCAGTTCTGCTGCGACCACAGCCAGAAATCCGCGATTTTGCCCTGCAATAATTCAGGCGGCGGATTTTGGCCGAGAAAGCGCAACGCTTCGACCAATTGCGGCAACGCTTGCTGCAAATCGATGGCGGCGGCATTGGTCTGCTTGCTGAGTTTTTCGCCTGCGGCATTGGTGACGACGGGTAAGTGCATATACTGCGGAATTGAATAGCCCAGCAGGTGTTGCAAATAAATTTGCCGGGGTGTCGAGTCGAGCAGATCGGCACCGCGCACGATGTGCGTGATTCGTTGTTCGGCATCGTCGACTACAACGGCCAATTGATAAGTATAAATGCCATCCGCCCGGCGTAGCACGAAATCGCCGACGTCCCGGGCCGGATGTTGCGTATAGGGCCCGATTGCGCGATCCAGGAATGCGATGGTTTCGTCGTTTGTACATAGGCGTAGCGCATGCGCTTTGTCTTTCGCAATAGGATTGCGGCGGCATGTTCCCGGATAAATCGGGCCGCCGATGCCGGCGATGCTGGAATCGGCAATTTCCTTGCGTGAGCATGTGCACGGATAAACAAAGCCTTGCCGGGCCAATTCATGCAGTGCTTCTTGGTAGAGATGCGTGCGCCGACTTTGATAAACGACCGTTTCGTCCCATTCCATGCCCAATGCTTCCAGCGTGCGCAAAATGGTTTCGGCTGCGCCCGGAAGGGTGCGCGGTGTATCGATATCTTCGATTCTGACCAGCCACTTGCCGCGATGATGTTTGGCATCGAGGTAGCTGCCGACTGCGGCGACCAGGGAACCGAAATGCAGCGGTCCGGTCGGCGACGGTGCGAATCGTCCGCAGTATTGTGCAACATTGAGTGTGCTGTCTATCATGAAATGGGTGAGTGCTTTGAGCGGAAAAACGCCGACGGTGCGCGATCGGGTTGCGGCTAATGCTCTATAATGTTGTCGATGCGAGCATGGTAGTTTTTTCGTTATCCCTAATCAAGATGTTATAACACTCGATATGCATATTCATATACTTGGCATTTGCGGCACTTTCATGGGCGGAATCGCGGCTATCGCGCGAGAGTCCGGCCATCGCGTAACCGGTTGCGATCAGGATGTGTATCCGCCGATGAGCACGCAGCTCGAAGCGCAAGGAATCGAATTGCTATCCGGCTATGCGCCCGATCAGGTTGCGTTACAGCCGGATATGTTTGTGATCGGCAATGTGGTTGCTCGCGGCAATCCGTTGATGGAGGAAATTCTCAACCGGAATCTGCCGTACATTTCAGGGCCGCAATGGCTAGCGGAAAATATTTTAAGGCATCGTTGGGTGCTGGCGGTTGCC
>SXJH01000176.1 GCA_005779435.1 Nitrosomonas sp.
CAAGCTTTCGACACCGCCTTCTCCAATCGCGATCATTTGATTTGCTACGCGGTTAAAGCCAATTCGAACATTGCCATCCTGAATTTATTCGCACGGCTTGGCAGCGGTTTCGATATCGTTTCCGGCGGCGAGCTGCAACGTGTCATCAAAGCCGGCGGCAACCCTGCAAAAATCGTATTTTCCGGTGTCGGCAAAACAACGCAGGAAATGCGCATGGCATTGGGCGTCGGCATTTTATGTTTCAATGTCGAATCCGAAGCGGAATTAAGCGCATTGAACCGCATTGCTCAGGAAATGGGAAAAATCGCCCCGGTTAGCTTGCGCGTCAATCCCGATGTCGATGCCAAAACGCACCCGTACATCTCAACCGGACTGAAAGAAAACAAATTTGGCGTACCCGCCGATGAGGCCATTCGGATTTATCGATCCGCGCACTTATATCCGCATGTCCGTTTTACCGGATTGGATTGCCATATCGGTTCGCAACTGACGGAATTGGACCCGTTCGTCCAGGCCAGCAATAAAATGCTCGGATTGCTGGATCAATTGCAAGCACAAGGTTTAACCATTCATCATCTGGATTTGGGCGGCGGATTAGGCATTCGTTACACCGATGAAACCCCGCCTTCGATTCAAAATTATGTTGCCGCGCTGTGCGCGCAGACCGCCCATGCAAAACAGAGATTGTTGATAGAACCGGGTCGCTCGCTGGTCGGCAATGCAGGCATTTTACTCACCCGCGTCGAATACCTGAAGCATACGCCTGCGCGTAATTTCGCTATCGTCGATGCGGCGATGAACGATCTGATGCGCCCTTCCTTGTACGATGCTTACCACGACATTTTACCGGTACAAACCGATGGCGCTGCAGCGCAAACGTACCAAGTCGTCGGCCCGGTTTGCGAAACCGGCGATTTTCTCGGTCACGACCGGCAGCTTGCGCTGCAACAAGGCGACTTGCTCGCCGTGATGTCCGCCGGCGCTTACGGCATGAGCATGAGCTCGAATTACAACACCCGTCCGCGCGCAGCGGAAGTCATGGTCGACGGCGATACCGCTCACCTGATCCGGCAACGCGAAACCATCGACCAATTGATCGCCACCGAGCAAATCCTAAGCGAAAATTAAGTTCACCGATTAAATTCGCAATGACCAGCCTGATCCGCACCGACGACGAGCACTATCAAGACCATATCCTGCAAGGCGTATCGCGCACTTTTGCCTTAACGATCCCGCAACTGCCAGAATCGTTACGCCGCGTCATCGGCAATGCGTATTTGCTTTGCCGCATCACCGATACCATCGAAGACGATAATGCGCTCACCACGGAACAAACCCGGCAACTGACGGACATGTTCGCCGAAGTTGTGCACGGCACCGCCTCCGCCGAAGAATTCGCGCAAACGCTGTATCCGCTGCTGTCAAGCCATACCATCCCGGCGGAACACGACTTGATTAAAAATACCGCCGCCGTCATTCGCATCACGCATAGCTTCAACACAACGCAACGCATGGCTTTGGAACGCTGCGTGCGCATCATGGCGAAAGGCATGGCGGATTACCAGGAAACCGAATCTTTGCAAGGCTTGAAAGACCTGGCCGCGATGAATCAATATTGTTATTACGTCGCCGGTGTCGTCGGCGAAATGCTGACCGAATTGTTTTGCGATTATTCTGCTGACATCGGCGTGCATAAAGCGCGGTTGATGAAGCTTTCGGTGTCGTTCGGACAAGGCCTACAAATGACCAATATTCTTAAAGACATCTGGGACGACCGTAAGCGCGGCGCCTGCTGGTTGCCGCAAGATATTTTGCAAAAACACGGGTTCGATATCGGCCGACTGCAACCCGGCATGTCCGATCCCGACTTCCAAGCCGGACTGGCGGAACTGATCGGCATCGCCAAAAATCACTTACACAATGCACTGACCTATACTTGCCTGATCCCGGCGCACGAAAAAGGCATCCGCCGTTTCTGTTTGTGGGCGCTGGGCATGGCAATATTAACCTTGAATAAAATCAACGAGCGACGCGATTTCTCCGACGGCGCGCAAGTCAAAATCACCCGCCGCAGCGTCAAAGCCACTATCGTCACCACCAGCCTGTTTGCCGGTCAGGATTGGGCATTGCGATTATTGTTCAAATGGACTGCAAGAAATCTGCCCGACGTGGATTTCTCCACTGCAGAACTTCCCGAATTCAAGTGAATTAGAACCGGCGCAATCCTATGAAATCATTGGTAACAGGCGCAACAGGATTCCTAGGCTCCGCCGTGATGCGCTGCTTGCTGGCTGCCGGACACGATGTCCGCGTACTGGTAAGGCAGGACAGCAATCGACAAAACCTGCAAAATTTCCCCGTTGAAATCGCGGAAGGCGATCTGCGCGATCCCGTATCGCTGAAACGCGCCGCGCAAGACTGCGACAACTTGTTTCACGTCGCAGCGGATTACCGGCTTTGGGTGCCCGATCCAAGCACCATGCACGACATCAATGTGCAAGGCACGCGCTCGTTGATCATCGCCGCCTCCGAGGCAGGCATTCAACGCATGGTATACACCAGCAGCGTAGCTACGCTAGGCTTCAATCCGGATGGATCGCCCGCCAACGAAGACACGCCGTCCGATTTATCCGCAATCGCCGGTTATTACAAACGCTCCAAATACCAAGCCGAGCAAATCGTGCGGCAATTGACCATCGATCACCAACTGCCGCTCGTCATCGTCAACCCGTCAACCCCCATCGGCCCATACGATATCCGCCCGACACCGACGGGACGCATCGTCGTCGACACCCTGAAAGGCCGTATGCCCGCGTATGTCGATACCGGCCTCAACATCGCGCATGTCGACGACATTGCGCAAGGCCACTTGCTCGCGCACCAGCACGGCAAAACCGGCGAGCGCTACATCCTGGGCGGCGACAACATGACGCTGCTGCAAATCCTGCAAACCATCGACGACATCACCGGATTGAAAAGAAACCGCACCAATATCCCGATCCCGGTCATGTTGCCGCTGGCCTGGATCATGGAAAAAATCGCCCTCATCACCAACACCGAACCCCGCGCCACGCTCGACAGCATCCACATGGCCAAGAAATTGATGTACTTCTCCAGCGCAAAAGCCGAACGCGAACTGGGTTACCGCCACCGCCCCGCAGTCGAAGCATTGCAGGATGCGGTTAAATGGTTCCGGGATAACGGCTATTGCGAATAACGAATAGGTGCAACTCTACTTTGAACGTTATCGAATAATAAGTCTTGTAAGTTGGACTGGCAAAGGAAGCCCAACATTCACCATCCGCCACAACGCGATGCTTGCGTTTTTTTCCGATCTAGCCGAATGGCAATACGCCAACAAAAACCGGTTTTGTTTCATCGCCGTTTGATGTTGGGTGCCTGTTTACTAAGCGGCTTTTTGCCAGTCCCCTCTCAACAGCAATCAGCAATGTTAAGCAAGTTGCTTGATGGCTGAGGATATATGGCCGATCACTTCACTGTCTGTCCAGTATTGATCGTGGCTAAATGGATTCCACGATTTAACAATCGTCCCGATTACACCACCGCCTGCGTTTATTGAAATATCTTCCACAAGCTGGTCATAGGAGGGACTTAATGGTTTAAGGGGCCATCCAAGAACGTCATCTTCATCGAAGAAATTGTGCCACTTGAATGACGGTCCTGGCGGGCTTATAGCCTCAATTTTCTTGTGCCCAGATACAAATATTGGAATGTTACAGCCAGTAGTATAGAGACGTTGGAGACTACGCATTCTTCGAAAATTGTCTCTTGGTGATCCTTTGGCAACCCCATCATTCAACTGCACACTCCATATTCCATCTGCCGCTTGCCGCCCAGGATCTGCATCCCAAATGTAGCTTGACATAACTTGACAGCCGAGAGACTGAGCAAGAACTATCACTGGTATTTCTTTTTGCCCAGACTCATCAAATATTTCATCCATACTTTGCATAATCATTTTCTGAGTGAGGAAATACGGGCTATCAACTGCACCTTTTTTGTATTCAAGACTTGCCGCATCTGAAAATCCGTACAACAAAAATTTCCTGAGTTTCATCCAATCGATCTGATCGCGCATACGATTGAAAATGGCTTCTTGATTTCCTTGAAGAATATCTTGGTAATAGAGGGGCTTGAAGATGATTTTATCCCAAGCG
>SXJH01000177.1 GCA_005779435.1 Nitrosomonas sp.
ACCTTCGGCAAAAGCTTCGTAATCATGTTGCTTGAGCGTAAAAGTATGGCCTTCGCGCGCTGCACGCTGAGCGTACAGATTCAGCAATTCCGCCGCAGTGTCGCGCACTTGTTGCATCGCCTTGCGCTTGGCTTTATCCCACTGACTGCTGCCCAACTTGTGCAGCGGCGCCGATTCCGGAGCACCGCCGCTGTAGTGTCCGATCAAGTATAGTTGCGAAACCGGCACATACAATTTGTCGCCGCCATCGTATTCCAGCGCCAAAAATTCACTCAACTCGCCCGGCTCGCCTTCACCGACATCCATGCTGATCAGCCCAAGATAACGCCCGATGCCGTGCTGTTCATGCACCACCGGATCGCCCGGTTTGATCTCCGACAAGTCTCGCAGAATGTTATCGGTCGACGTGGTTTTACGCGCTTCACGCTCGCGACGGCCGTGCACATGCGTCGCATACAATTCGCTTTCGGTAATAAAAGCCAGTTTCCCGGGTTCGTCAATGAACCCGGTATGCAGCGGCGCTACGCTGAGCATCATTTGTTGCGCGCCGCTTAAGAAGGCCGCATAGTCCTGGCAAACGCCCGGATGCACATCATATTGGTGTAAATACTCGGCAATCAATTCGCGTCGCCCCATGCTTTCCGCCAGCAGCAGCACTCTTCCGCCGGATTGGGTGAATTGCGCGACAAACGCGCTTAGCTTTTCCAGCGGATTTTCCGCGTGCCGGTTGACTTGTACCGATGGCAGCGGAAGACTGGTTTTAGCGCCGGTGATTTTTGCATCCTGCCCATCCGGCAGGATTTCAATGCGCGCGTAAGGCTTGATCTGACCGAAGAAGCTGTCGCCGGTCAAAAACAATTCGGTTGGCGGGATCAGAGGCCGATCGCCATCGCCGCGCATCAATTGATAGCGCGATTGCGTATCGTGCCAGAATTCGTCGATGATGGGCCGCACATCGTGATGCAAGCACACCAATGTATTTTCCGGCAGATAATCGAACAATGTTTCAGTTTGTTCAAAAAACAGCGGCAAATAGTATTCGATTCCCGCAGGCGTCAGACCTTTGCTGATGTCTTTGTAAATCTTGCGCTTGCTGGGATCGCCTTCAAAGGTTTCACGGAACTTTCCGCGAAAAAAACTCCGCCCCGCTTCATCCAGCGGAAATTCACGCGCGGGCAACAACCGGATTTCCTTAACCGGATAGATGCTGCGCTGCGTATCGACATCGAAAGTGCGAATAGTGTCGACTTCGTTATCCAGTAGATCGATACGATACGGCAGCGGGCTGCCCATCGGATAGAGATCGATCAAACCGCCGCGCACACTATATTCGCCCGGAGAAAAAACTTGCGTGACATGCGTATAGCCCGCCAACGTCAATTGGCTGCGCAATTTAGCCGGATCGAGCTTTTCGCCTTGTCTCAGGAAAAAAGTATGCGCAGCCAGAAAGGTGCGCGGCAACATGCGGTATAACGCGGTCGTCAGCGGCGCTATCAGCACGTCGCAAGCACCATTCATGACTTGATACAATGTTGCCAACCGCTCTGAGACCAGATCGTGATGCGGCGAAAAAACATCGTAAGGCAATGTTTCCCAATCGGGTAACAAATGCGTTCTTAATTCAGGCGCAAAGAACGGAATTTCTTCCTGTAGGCGCTGGGCAGCCAATGCATTGGCCGTGACGATAGCGATCGGTTTTGCCTGTTGCGCCAATTGCGCAAGAAACATCGCATCGCCGGAGCCGTCAAACTGAGCGTAACGTACTATGCTGCCGGGTGCGAGTGAGGGGTACTGTTGCATGGCGAGTCCGGAACGGTCGTACTCATGGAAAAATTCCCTCGAAAGACCGTCATGAATTCAAAATTGGCATATTATATGCGGATATCGATGCTTAGAATCTCGTCTTTTGCGTTGCTTGTATGTTTTATAACGATAAGAGCTTCTATTTTTACCTTATTCAAAATTTGAATTTATGCGAAATCAGGATATGCTTAATCAATTCATAACAAAACCGTTTGAATAATAGCAATAATATGAACGCTTTTATGACATCGACCATCGAGCGCTTCGCAAAAAGAATAATCGTCATTGTTTGTTTATCGGCACCCGTTTTTGCGTTGGGTGCATCGTCCACGCTATTGACCCCTGAGAATACACAGAAAATCGAATGGGCGGTTTGGAAGTATGCCGTCGATACTCCGTTGCTGCTAAAAACGATAGACTGGTTCCGCGAATTAACACGCAACTCAACGGAATCAGCCGCGCTGGCCGAGCTTTCCCGTTTGAAGTTTATGCAAGCACAGCTTGAATCCGATAAAGAACGCCGCATACAATTATTCGAAAACGCCATCGAGACCGCCGATCAAGCGCTGGCGCTAAATGCCAACGATGTGCGCGGTTTGTTCTGGAAGGCCGCCGCGATGGGCAAAGTCGCGGAGGATAGCGGCATTATCAATGCATTGCGCATGTTGCGTCCCATGGAGAGCATGTTGCTAAAAGTGATCGAACTGGACGAGCATTATGAAAATGCCGGCGCGCACCGCGCACTGGGTCGAATGTACCACCAACTCCCGGGCTTTCCGATCAGTTTCGGCAGCAACCGGAAAGCGCTGATGCATCTGAAGCGCGCGCATGAGTTGTTTCCACGCGATGTCATTACTCGCGCGTTTTACGCTGAACTGCTGCACGACAGCGGCAGAAAAGCAGAGGCGCGCAAGCATGCGGAATTCGTATTGGCAACGCCGGTCGCCGATGAAGATGCAAGGGAATTTGCCGAATATGTTGGCATCGCCCAGGAAGTAATCAATAAAACCGGCAGAACCGCTGTCAGACTTGGGCATAGAGATTCGCCGCTTTGATGCTCCGACGTTAAATCCGCCAGATGTATAAAATCCCGGTTTCCGTCTTAGTTATTATCCATACCGCCGATTTACAAGTTTTGTTGCTGGAACGCGCCGATCACCCCGGTTATTGGCAATCGGTGACCGGAAGCCAAGACCCGGGAGAAACGCTTTATCAGACGGCATTTCGCGAGATTGCGGAAGAAACCGGTCTCAATGCAGCCGATTATGCGCTGACCGACTGGCACAAGGAAAATCAGTATGAAATTTACGAAGAATGGCGCTGGCGCTATGGTCCCGATGTTCGATTCAATACCGAACATGTGTTTGGCCTGCGCCTTCCCGCTGTCGTGCCAATAAAAATTGCCGCCCGAGAACATTTGAACGCCATCTGGCTGCCCTGGCAGCAAGCGGCTCGGAAAGTATTTTCCAGCAGTAATGCCGAAGCCATTCTTGAATTGCCGTCCAGGAGTCGTCGGACTTAAGCAATCGTAGCGAACCAAGCAGGAGAGCGAGCGCAGATTCTCTTAATTTTGCGGCGGATAGTGAACTATGCAACGAAAAAATTGAGAAAGATAGCTGAAAACAAACCCCGCCAGCCCGTCTGCAAATCTAAACAAATATTACCCAGGTAGTATTGCAATACCCGGCTGCAAATTCCGGCGATAAGAAATGGAGCGTGGAGATCGGGCGCAATCCGAGTAAAAAAGAAGGATCGCGCCCGAAAAGGGTAAAACGATTATTATGCGATCGGAACGATGCGCAAAGAACCGTGGCCCAGGATGGATGCGGTAGCGACATTTTGCAACGTAATTGCTTTGGCAATACGTTGTTCGTCCGCTTCATCGCCGGTTGTATTAATGTCTTTCGCCGCATTGCCGAATGCCCATGCGTCAACGACAAACATATCGTATTGCGGGCCGTATTTAGCGCGAATTGCAGAACGATCGACGGTAGTTCCCGATTTGGTATTCAATGCAATACCTAATTCATTATGCTTGCCAACTAATTCTTCATAAAGCGCACCGGCATCTCGCGCCGCTTGCACAACGGCAGCTCTATCTTCGGCAAAAAAACCGGCCTGGCCTAAGCGATTCTTAGCTTGCTGCACGATGGATTCTTTTTCCGACTCGGTTACATTAATACCGAGTTGGCTAACGAGGGAAGCGATATCGTTGATACGTTCCGCGATGTGCTGATAAATCGTCGGCGCTTTTGCGCATGCGCCGCAACCGCAGCTACTATGATCGTCGCCATGCACACCGGTTGAATGACCTTTTTCTTTCAATGTACTGACAGTTTGCGTCGTAAGCTGCATTTCATCAATATCAGCGGCTGCCGAGTTATTTCCAAGATCGCCGCCATAAACGATACTTAAAGTACCGCCAGCCGCACAAGGCGCGCCAATACGTGCGCCATCTTTATCGGTACGACCGTCGACACAAATTTCCGGCACCGCACCGCTAACCGGTATGTTAAATAAACCTGCTGCGATAGCTTGGTACATTTCATCGACAACTTTCGGATCGACATCGTTACGATTGTCAGGCCCGATCGAGCCTAAACCTAAATTGAATTTACCTAAGGTAATGTACTGAGTGATGCTTGCATTCGCTGCTTGCGCAGGCGATTCATGTTCGAGATTGATACCGGTTGCTGATGTTGATGGCGCTGATTCTGGTGTCGTTGCTGGTGCCGGCGTTGCTATCGATGCTTTTTCTTCACTGCCTGTAAAATGTTTTAACAGATTTTTTAAACTTTCAAACATTCTAGATATCCTTTGTAGTAATTGGTCAGTTGATCATAACTTTCATACTTGCCATATTTAAAATGACTCAAAGAAAGAACTTGCCAAAGCCTTTTAACCTAATCGCCATCCTTTGACTGAACGGCTCCTTCATCGTTAGTTTGTGCCGCCGCTTGAGTATCTGTGTCAGCTACCGAAACTGGTTCAGGGGTTGGTTCAGGGGTTGGTTCAGATTCAGGTACCGGTTCAGGGGTTGGTTCAGGGGTTGGTTCAGGCACCACTGCTGAAATGGATTCAGGTGCCGCTGCTGATGTTTTTTCTTCACTGCCTGTAAAATGTTTTAACAGATTTTTTAAACTTTCAAACATTTTAGATATCCTTTGTAGTAATTGGTCAGTTGATCATAACTTCTATTGCATACTTGCCGTATCCAAAGTGACTCAAAGAAAGGGCAAACCTTGCCAAAGCCGTTTAACCTGATAGTTGTCCTCGGATTATAATTATGGTTAATTGACTGAGCTTTAGAATTCTAACACTACTTTTCTCAGTTATAGGCAGTTATTCTATTTTTTACTCCTGCTCGCTTTATCAAAATATTATTTCAATCGCGTAAGCACAGTTATTTTATGTGCAATTGCAGTCACTTACGCTCCATCTTACACAAATACCTTCTTCCGAAAGATCATATCCCATACATCATGCCCAAGTTCGATTCCGCGTTGCTCAAATTTGGTCATCGGGCGATAGTCCGGGCGCGGCGCATAGCCGGATGCGATATTGATGAGCTGCGGCTCCTGCGTTAGCACTTGCAGTATGTATTCGGCATAATCTTCCCAGTCGGTTGCGATATGCACATAACCATTCGATTTCAGAAGCTCGCATAGACGTGCGATCAATTGAGGCTGCACCAATCGGCGTTTGTGGTGTCTGGCTTTCGGCCAAGGGTCGGGAAAATAAATATGAACCCCGTCGAGACTGTCGATTGGTAGCATGTCATGTAAGACTTCAACGGCATCGTGCTGAATGATGCGTAAATTGGTCAATCCGAGTTGTTCTATTTGATTGAGCAAACTTCCCACTCCCGGCGTATGCACTTCAATGCCGAGATAGTCGTTTTCGGGATGTCTGTGTGCAATCGTTGCAGTGGTGCCGCCCATGCCAAATCCGATTTCGAGAATCTTCGGCGCATTGCGGCCAAAAACCTGATTTAACGCAAGCGCATTTTCGCTGTACGGAATACCATATTGTGTCAGCAGCGTCTCGTATGCACGCCGCTGCGCATTTGAAATGCGCCCCTGGCGAAGCACAAAGCTGCGGATGGTTCGTTGCATGGATAAAAAAGCAGTGCCGCGAACGATAATTAAGCCGGCTTACCGATTATCGATTGGGTAATGGAATCCGAACGGGCAATGGTTCCTTCGGTCGGGGAACTGGGGCTGGCAGTGTAGAGTTTTTTAGCCATACGTCCGGCAAGATAAGCTTCCCGTCCCGCCTCAACCGCTTTGCGCATCGCCGAGGCCATCAATACCGGTTGTTTCGCTGCGGCAATCGCCGTATTCATCAACACCCCGTCACACCCCAGCTCCATCGCAATCGTGGCGTCCGAAGCCGTGCCGACACCCGCATCGACCAATACCGGAATCTTGGCGCTGTCGATGATGATTTGCAAATTCCAAGGATTCAAAATACCCATCCCTGAGCCGATTAAGGAAGCCAGCGGCATGACAGCGACACAGCCCATCTCTTCCAATTGCTTGGCGACGATCGGATCGTCGGAAGTGTAGACCATCACCTGAAAACCTTCTTTGATCAGAATCTCTGCCGCTTTGAGCGTTTCCACCATATTCGGATAAAGCGTTCTCGGATCGCCCAACACTTCCAATTTAACCAAGCTATGCCCGTCCAGCAGTTCGCGCGCTAAACGCAGCGTACGCACTGCATCTTCAACGGTATAGCATCCTGCGGTATTCGGTAGCAGCGTGTATCGCGAAGGCGGCAGAACTTCCAACAGATTGGGTTCATTGGCGTTTTGACCGATATTGGTGCGCCGGATTGCCACTGTAATGATTTCCGCCCCGCTCGCCTCAACAGCCGCACGGGTTTCATGGAAATCCTTATATTTTCCCGTACCGACCAATAGGCGCGAGGTATAGGTTTTTCCGGCAATGGTGAGATTATCCATAAACTTTATTATTCGAATTGAAATTAACCGCCGCCGACCGCGACCACCACTTCCAATCGATCGCCATGCATTAGCGTTTGTTCTGAGAATCGGCTTCTCGGTACGATTTCACCATTGCACTCAATGGCGACTCGTTTACCCTGTAGCGCGAGATGATCGATGAGTTGCGCGACGTTGAGCGAGGTTTCAAACTGTTGCGATTGTCCGTTGATGATCAGTTGTATCATGAAAAAATACGCCGGGTTTTCTATTGGATTTGTGTGCCGCAATTTAACGACGGTAATTTTAACATGCCGTTACCGACTCATCGAAAAAAGCATCATCCACGTTTTCCTGTTAGCAACAAATAGAATTGTCCGGTTTTATAGCAAATAAATTGTCCGCTTTGAACCGCATTGAATTAGTGAGTTAATTCGTTGCGTAGTTGTTGCGGCGGATTCACGCG
>SXJH01000178.1 GCA_005779435.1 Nitrosomonas sp.
CTTACATCATGAACTCGAAGGATCTGCGTGCGGTGGAGCATGTCGAAAGGCTGGTCAAAATCGGTGTCGATTCGTTGAAAATTGAAGGGCGCACCAAGTCTTTATATTATGTGGCGAGAACCGCGCAGGTTTACCGCAAAGCCATCGACGATGCGGTGGCGGACAAGCCGTTCGATTTTGCTTTACTGGGCGAATTGGAGGGACTGGCGAATCGCGGCTATACCAGTGGTTTTTATCAGCGCCATAGCACGCACGAAACGCAAAACTATATGCGCGGGCATTCCGAATCCAATCGCAGCCAATATGTCGGCGATGTGACCGGATTCGACGATGTAAACGGTATGGCGGAAGTGCTGGTCAAGAATCGCTTTCAAATCGGCGATCGTCTTGAGATTATTCATCCAAGCGGCAATCAAGTGATAGAGCTATCGCAGATGCTGGACTCCGCCGGTCGCCCGGTGCAAGTCGCGCCCGGCAGCGGTCACCGTGTCAAGATTCCATTGGACGGGAATATGAAGCATGCGTTTGTTGCGCGATTCTTCTGAGATTCGATGTATTGCAATTCACCGAGATTATTTTTTTTCCGGATTATCCGCCGCTTGATGCAATTGGCGGTGTTCTTCGCTGCAGAAAAATTCTTGTTTGTCATGGATGGCCGTGTTGCGCGGAATCGCAAGATGGCAATGGGCGCATTGCACGGTTTCTTCCGATTTGGTTTCAGGCTCCGCTTGCTTTGATTCGCTCTCGTCATCAACCCAGTTGGCTTTTTGGTAATCGTATTCCGTTTCCATGCTTTTAAAGCGTACCGGTTCGCCGAGAAAAATGTCTTTATAACTGACATAAATCGAAGTGAAAACCATTGGAATCAAAATAACCAGGCCAACGCCATAAGGCATCAAGCAAATGATGGTCAGAACGACGAGCGTGATGCCGTAAACTTGGAGCGGTATAAAATTTCTTAAGCATGCAAAGAAGCTGCGCTTCATAGCGACTATCGGTGGTAGGTTATGGAATATGATGAGTAGCGGAGCGAACCAAGTGGCCATCATCAATGGAATGGAAAGCACCAGCATAATGAGCGATGACGTGAGAAAACTGCTCATGACTCCCATCAATTCGCTTTCGTCGACTCTTTTGCCGTAGAGCATCATATCGGTCATTTGCGAGCCGCCGATCAACATAACTAAGCCGATGATCAGAATTTGACCGACGAGATAAAAGCCGCCAATGGCGATCAACGGCACCGGATTTTCTTTAAATGCACCGAATAGATGTGCGACTTCCAGCGGCTCTCCTTGCTCCAATGCTTTACAGCCTTGCATCAGTCCGGCTAAAAATACCGGTGAAATCAATGTGAAAATAAATTTTCCCAATAGCGGGATCATCGACATAATCAGGGCGATGAGTATGAATGTGAAACATACCATCACCCAAGGCAGCGGCGATCTTTTAAATAGGTAAAATCCGCTTAGAATCCACTGCAATCCTTGTCTTGCGTAAACCTGATGAATTTCCATGGAGCTCTCCGATAATAGGGTGGGGCGGTCGGTTGGTTATTATTGTTTTCTAGGGAAACATCGAGTAATTGGCTGTGCAAGCAATCTGCCGTGTTGGGCTGTACTCGAGAATTCGCCTATCGCTGTGATATGTCTCATTTTCTGTGCTCCATCCGCTTTGCATCTTTTCTTGCTCGCCGAATTATTCAGCGTTTCCCTAAACCCAGAATTGTTTTAGCGTATCAGAAGCCGCTACATGGTTGCACAAAATTTTCCTGAAATGATCCGGGTCCTTGGCGTGCGTTAATTCGCCAGGGCGCGGCAAATGAAAATCGTAAAGCCGTGAAACCCAGAAACGTAGCGCGCCGGCGCGCAACATGGCAGGCCAGGCATCGTGTTCGGCTTTGGTCAGCGGGCGTACGGTGTGGTAAGCGGTCAATAGCGACCGCACCAATGAAGGCTCCAGTGTATTCGCATCGGTTAGGCACCAGTCGTTGGCAACAATCGCTAAATCGTATAAAAAATAATCATTGCAAGCGAAGTAAAAATCGATCACACCGCCGATTCGATGATCGATAAACAACACGTTGTCGCGAAATAAATCGGCATGGATGACGCCGCCGGGCAGTGATTGATTTTGGTGCATCGCTTGAAAGCGCAATTCCGTCTCGAGCTGTGATTTTTCTTCGGCGGTTAAAAACGGTGCGATCTCTGGAAATCTGGCTTGCCACCAGGATAATCCGCGCGGGTTATCCATTTTTCCGGGGTATGCGTTTCCCGCCAAGTGCATTTTCGCTAAGACTTGCCCAACGGCGGCGCAGTGCTCGCTGCTTGGGTGTATTACCGATTGCCCGGGCAGGCAGGTAACGACCGTTGCCGGTTTGCGATTGAGCATGCTCAATAATCCGCTGTCGCGCCGGGAAACGGGGGCGGGGCAGGGGATATCGTATTGCGCTAAATGCGCCATCAAATTTAAATAATAGGGAAGTTCTGCCGCCGTCAGTTTTTCAAATAAAGTCAGTACGAATTTGCCCGTCGTGGTGGTGACGAAATAATTGGTATTTTCGATTCCCGATGAAATGCCTTGCAATTGGATCAATTCACCAATGGCATAGCCTTTTAGCCATTCGGTCAGTTGATTTTCGGAAACCGGGGTAAAAACGGACATGAGATAAAGGAGAATTAAGCTGCGGCAAAAAACGAAAGAATACGATCGATAGTGCGTCTTGAGTAAGTTAGGTCAGAATTTCAGCAATTGCCACATCGGCGGACTGACATCGATACCGACTTCGCTCGGATGATTGTGATAATCCCGAATCAGATTCTTTTTTAAATAATAAGGAGGGCCGATACGGGGAATAACTTTGATCATCAGCAATTCTCCATTAACGCGGTGTTCTTCGATGATATCTTGCCCACGGCGAATGATCGTTACTTCCGCTTCGGGCACTTGGTCGGAATCTGCCTGAATATCGGCTGAGGATTCTGGCGGTTCGATCGAGTCTCGCGGCGGCTCCGGAATTTCAGGCAACGGGATCAAATTATCCGGATGTTTTGGTTTTTTGATCTGTTTTGGCTGTTCCGTTTCCGCCATGATCGGCAAGGCTGCGCTTAACAGTAGTGTAATAATTAATCGGTGCAAGTGCATGGTGTTTCCCGGCGGGTCATGTTTTTGTATTCTACCTAAAATAATAAGCCAGCGTTATAAATTAAGCTGAATTTCCCGTTCGGCGGCGGTGGGCTCGAACCCGCTGGTTTCATAGTATTGGAAGATCGCATTGACAACTTGTGCGGGCTCGTCGATGACCTGGATCAATTCCATGTCTTCGGGAGATATCAGTCCTTCAGCGATTAAGGTATTCCGGAACCAGTCCAGCAAGCCTTGCCAGAATTGCGAATAAACCAAAATGATCGGCATCTTGCGCGTTTTGCCGGTTTGCACCAAGGTCAGCGCTTCCATCAGTTCATCCAATGTGCCGAAGCCGCCGGGCAATACGACGTAAGCGGTGGCAAATTTGACGAACATGTATTTGCGTGCGAAAAAATGCCGGAAGGTTTGGCTGATATCCTGATAAGCGTTGCGATGCTGCTCGTGCGGCAATTGAATATTCAATCCGATGCTGGGCGATTTTCCATAGTAAGCGCCCTTGTTGGCAGCTTCCATAATTCCAGGGCCGCCGCCGGATATCACTGAGAAACCGGCGTCGGACAATTGCTTGGCGATTTGCTCGGCCAATTGATAGTGCGGGCTGTCGGGTGTGGTGCGCGCACTGCCAAAAATGCTGACGGCGGGTTGAATGGTATCGAGGCGCTCGGTTCCTTCGACAAACTCTGCCATAATCCCGAATAAGCGCCATGATTCTTTGGCCGACCAAGGTTTGTCCACCGACAGGTGAGGAACTGATTTATCGTGTAGGCTCATAGGAAAGTCTTGTCAATGAAAACATTATTGCTGGTTGACGGTTCATCGTATTTGTATCGCGCATTTCACGCGCTGCCCGATTTGCGCAATCGGCACAACGAACCGACGGGTGCCATTCACGGTGTGCTGAATATGCTGCGGCGCTTGCACAAAGATTACCACGCGGATTATAGCGCGTGTGTGTTTGACGCAAAAGGTAAAACGTTCCGCGACGAGCTTTATCCTGACTACAAAGCGCATCGTCCGTCAATGCCGCCGGATCTGGCGGCACAAATCGAGCCGCTGCATGCCTGCATTCGAGCGATGGGCTGGCCGATGCTGATTGTCGACGGCGTTGAGGCGGACGATGTTATCGGTACATTGGCCAAGCAAGCGGCAACGGTGGATATGCGCTGCATTATTTCGACCGGCGATAAGGATATTGCACAATTGGTCAACGATAAGGTGATGCTGATCAATACCATGAGCAACGAGGTGCTGGACGAAGCGGGGGTTTCGGCTAAGTTTGGTGTGCCGCCGCAGCGGATGCTGGATTATTTGATGTTGGTGGGGGATGCGTCCGACAATGTGCCGGGTGTTGAAAAAGTGGGACCCAAGACGGCGGTGAAATGGCTGACCCACTATGGTTCGCTGGATAATGTCGTTGCGCATGCGGATGAAATCAAAGGCATTGTCGGCGATAATTTGCGTAATACTTTGGATTGGTTCGATACTGCGCGTCAATTGATCATGATTAAATGCGATGTGGATTTGCCGATCAAAATTACTGACCTTGCACCGCAACCGCAGGATACCGCGCAGTTGATCCACTGGTATGAAAAGCTGGATATGAAAGCGTCGCTGCGCGAATTGCGCCAGCAAATGGAAAGCGATCAA
>SXJH01000003.1 GCA_005779435.1 Nitrosomonas sp.
ATATCGGTGCTTATCATGTGGAAACCGATCATGGTATGGTTACCTTCCTGGATACGCCAGGTCACGAAGCATTTACCGCCATGCGTGCACGCGGCACCAAGATTACCGATATCGTGATCCTCGTCGTCGCCGCTGACGATGGCGTTATGCCACAAACCATCGAAGCCGTTCATCACGCAAAAGCCGCGAAAATTCCAATCATTGTCGCAGTCAATAAAATAGACAAACCCGAAGCAAATCCAGAACGTATTCGTCACGAACTGGTTGCGCACGAAGTCGTTCCGGAAGACTGGGGCGGCGACACCATGTTTGTCGAGGTATCCGCCAAAACCGGGCAGGGTATCGATGCATTGCTGGAGAGCATTCTGCTGCAAGCCGAAGTGCTGGAATTGAAGGCGTCGGCTCAGGCGCCGGCTAAAGGCGTCGTAATCGAGTCGCGCTTGGATAAAGGACGCGGCCCGGTAGCAACCATCCTGGTGCAATCAGGTATGTTGAGACGTGGCGACGTTATACTTGCCGGTGCTGTTTATGGCAAAGTGCGCGCCATGAGTGATGAAAACGGCAAACTCATCAAGCAAGCGGGCACATCGATTCCTGTCGAAATTCAAGGTTTATCCGAAGTTCCTGAAGCCGGTGAAACGGTATTGGTTTTGGATGATGAACGCAAAGCGCGCGAAATTGCATTATTCAGGCAAGGCAAATATCGCGACGTGAAGCTGGCCAAGCAGCAAGCCGCCAAATTGGAAAATGTTTTCGATCAGCAAGCGGATGTCAAAGTGCTATCGCTGATCATCAAAGCCGATGTGCAAGGATCGTGCGAGGCATTGGCCTATGCGTTGCAGAAGCTTTCGACCGATGAAGTGAAGGTAAATATCATCCATAGCGGCGTCGGTGCAATTATCGAATCGGATATCAATTTGTCGCTGGCATCCAAAGCGATTGTGATCGGATTTAATGTGCGTGCGGACGCCAGTGCGCGGAAATTAATCGCTTCTACCGGTGTCGATGTGCATTATTACAATATCATTTATGAAGCGGTGGATGAAATCAAAGCCGCGCTTTCCGGATTGATGGCGCCCGAACGCAAAGAGCACATTATCGGCTTAGTCGATATTCGTGAAATTTATCGCATTCCTAAAGTCGGTGTCGTAGCGGGTTGTTATGTATTGGACGGTATTGTCAAAAGAAACTCGTCCGTCAGGGTGTTGCGCGATGGCTTGGTCATTCATAGCTGCGAACTCGATTCGCTGAAACGTTTCAAAGACGACGTAAAGGAAGTCAGGGAAGGGTTTGAATGCGGATTGTCGCTCAAGAATTTCAACGATATTCTGGTCGGCGATCAATTGGAAATTTATGAAATTGTCGAAACTGCACGCACACTACAGTAAATAGCGCGCAAAAACCCTAATCGATGCCAAAAGATTTTTCCCGCACGCTGCGTGTGGCCGATCAAATACAACGCGAATTGGCGGATCTGCTGCAAAATGAGATTAAAGACCCCAGAATCGGTGCAATCACGATTACCGCCGTTGAGGTCACGCGCGATTATAGCCATGCAAAAGTATTCTATACGGCACTGATCAATCAGGAAGAGCGTTTTCTGGTGGAAAAAGGGCTTGAAAACGCCAAGGGTTTTTTGCGTTCAAGCTTGTCTCATCGCATGAAATTAAGGATTACCCCGCAATTGCATTTTGTTTACGACGAATCCGTCGAATACGGCGTACATCTTTCAAAACTGATTGACGAGGCGATTGCGCAAGATCAATCTCATCACCGCGAAGATACCGATAAACAGCCGGATTGAATTGGTTGCCTCTGCAAGAAACGCCAACTCGTTTGATTAAAGCCAACAAACACAATATTAACGGTGTATTGCTGTTGGATAAGCACTATGGTGTTTCGTCCAATAAAGCGATACAAATTGCAAAACATATTTTCTCCGCAGCCAAATGCGGGCATACCGGTACGCTGGATCCGGTGGCCACAGGGCTTTTGCCGATATGCTTCGGCGAGGCGACTAAATTCTCGTCCATGTTGCTGGAGGCCGATAAAACCTACGAAGCACGAATGAAGTTGGGTTTTTTGAGCAGCACCGGCGATGCGGAAGGTGAAATTCATTCGTCCGCATTAACCAATAAAGAACCGAATCGACACGAGTGCGAACAGACAATCCGGCGATTTATCGGGAAAATCACGCAAATACCTCCCATGTATAGCGCTTTAAAACATCAAGGAAAGCCCTTGTATGCTTACGCTAGAAAAGGCGAGGTCGTTGAGCGCAAAACGCGCGATATTGTCATTCATGACATAAAAATCAAGTCGCTGGCACACAATGAATTGCATGTAATTATTCGATGCAGCTCCGGAACCTATATTCGAACCTTGGCAGAGGATATCGGTAAAGCACTGGGGTGCGGCGGCGCGTATTTGACGTTCTTGCGGCGCACCGCAATCGGTGAATTTTCGCTTGAGCAAGCGCATCGCTTGATGGACATGGAAACAATGAATGCAGAAACATTAAAAGCATGTTTGCTACCGATCGATAGTTTCTTGACCGCACTGCCATCCGTTATTCTGGATAAAGCCAAAGCACTGCATTTGATTCAAGGCCGTATCGTTTCAAGTCCGCAGCAAATCGGCATTGCATCCGAAATCGGATTAATCCGATTATACAGCGAGACGAAACAATTCTTAGGGCTTGGGGAAATGACCGCTGAGCAAACCATAGTTGCCAAGAGATTGTTATCCAACGATTATCTGTATCGAGACTTGCCGCAAGAAACGTCATCGCAAGAGTGACGGTTAGTTTGCTGAATGACCGATAAGTCGCTGTAGCCAATAGCTGATATCCGCAATTTCCGGACTGCAAACCGTGTGCGCCATCGGGTATTGATGCCAATCGACTTGATAATGAGCGGCGAGCAATTTGTCTTTCGATGCGATGGCATAAGCGATGGGTATCACCGGATCGTTAATGCCATGCGTCATGAGGATCGGTATCGATGCATTGCTCGGGCTGGCTTCGGTCGCGAGTGTTTCAGCCAACGGCAGATAGCAAGACAACGCGATGATGCCGCCCAATGGTTGGGCTTGCCGCAATCCGGTTTGCAACGCCATGGCGCCGCCCTGAGAGAACCCTGCCAGAAAAATATGCTGCGTCGGAATACCGCGTTGCTGTTCCCGGATGATCAAAGCATCAATGGCTTGCTGCGACTCTCGAATTCCGGATTCATCCTGACGATGATTGAAATCG
>SXJH01000179.1 GCA_005779435.1 Nitrosomonas sp.
AGAACGGGCAGCGGCGGGTGCACAGATCGCCGAGGATCATGAACGTCGCAGTGCCCTTACCGAAGCATTCGCCGATGTTGGGGCAAGAGGCTTCTTCGCAAACGGTGTGCAGTTTGTGTTCGCGCAGCAGGCGTTTCACTTCGTAATAGTTTTCGCTGTTGGACGAGCGCACGCGTATCCACGACGGCTTGCGTAACAGATCGTCGCGGGATTGCGGTGCGATTTTGACGGGGTTGCGCGCGGTTTTGTCGGCGCCTTTCTGGCGGGTATCGGTGGTCATGATGAATAAGTCGTTAATCGATTGAGTAGTTTTTGTTGCAAGCGCTCGGCCAGTTTGCGGCCCAAAATATCCAAGCCGTCGGCAATGCCCAAGTCTTTGGTTTGTGTCACTTGCAGACCTTGGTAGCCGCAGGGGTTGATATACGAAAAGGGCGTTAAATCCATGTCGACGTTTAGCGCGATGCCGTGGTAACAGTAATTTTTCCTGATTTTCAGTCCCAATGCGGCAATTTTGGCGCCGTTGACGTAAACGCCTGGCGCTTCGATGCGATTGACGGCTTTAACGCGGTAATCGTGCAGCAAGTCGATCACGGCGCTTTCCAAATTTCTGACCAATTCGCGTACGCCGAGTTTCAAGCGGCGGATGTCCAGCAATAGATAAGCGATGATCTGCCCGGGGCCGTGATAGGTGATTTGTCCGCCACGGTCGGTTTTGACTACATCGATACCATGATTGCACAGCAAATGCTCCGGTTTTCCGGCGATGCCTTGGGTAAAAACCGGCGGATGCTGCAATAACCAGATTTCGTCGCTGGTTTGCGCGGTTCTGGCGTCGGTGAAGTCTTTCATCGCCTGCCAGGTGGATCGGTAATCGCATAATCCCATCGGGCGGACGACAAAATGCGATTCAAGCGGCGGCGAGGGCTGTCCGGTTTGCATCGCGATCACAATACCACGGCAACCGCCGGGTGATCGGAAAGTGCTTGGTACAAAGCGTCCAGTTGCGCTCGCGATGTGGCGCGGATGGTACAAGTAACGCTCAAGTACGTGCCGTTTTTGCTGGCTCTGACCGACATCGTGGCGGCATCGAAATCCGGTGCGTGATACCGAACGATGGCCAGTGCCGTTTGCGTGAAGTCCTGTTCGGCTTTTCCCATGATTTTGATTGGGAAATCGCAAGGGTATTCAATGAGCGAAGGCTGTTCTGTCATAAATGGAGAATCGTTGCGCTTGAAGCAGGCAGCTTAGTTTGCCGCGCCCGGCGCAAGGCCGCGCATTTCAGTGGCTTTATAGTCTTGATACAGGGTGTGCAAGCGCGCAAACAGGTCGCCCGGCTTGCCGGTGCCAACCGGCTGCCGGTCCAGCGTCGTGATCGGCATGATTTCCTTGGTTGACGATGTCAATAAGATTTCGTCGGCGGAGCTGACTTCCGCTGCGGTAATTTGCCGCACGTCGTGATCGATCCGATTGGCTGCGGCCAGTTCAAGCACGACGTCGTAGGTGATGCCGGGCAGCATTAAATTGCTTTTGGGCGGTGCTAACAAGACATTGTTTTTGACGATGAAAATATTGCTCGCCGCGCCTTCGGTCAGGAAACCGTCCCGGATCAGGATGGTTTCCAATGCCTGCACGTCGACGGCCAATTGCCGCAGCAGCACGTTGGGCAGCAGCGAAATGGCTTTGACGTCGCAACGTACCCAGCGGTTATCGACGGCGGTAATCGCGGCGGCGCCGCCGACGAGCATTTCGGCGGGCGGCGGCAGCAACGGATTGCTCATGATGAACACGGTGGGCGCGACATTGGCGGGAAAGGCGTGATCGCGCTTGGCGACGCCACGGGTGATGTGCAAGTAAAGGTATTGATCTTCGCCATCGTTTTGTGCGACGACTTGTTCCAATAGGCGCTTCCATTCATCGTTGCCGAACGGGTTTTTCAAGCGGATTCCATCCAGGCTGTGTTGCAGTCGCAACAAGTGTTCGTGGAGGCGGAAGGGTTTGCGGGAATATACCGGTATTACTTCGTATACGCCATCGCCGAAAATAAAGCCGCGATCGAGCACCGGAATGCATGCTTCCTCGATAGGCATAAACTTACCGTTCAGATATATCATGCGAGCTTTTTGATGATTTGAGAGAGGGGGGTTAAGGAGTCGCTTCGTTGCGCGGTACACGCTGCCTCGCCTATCGTGCCGATATGTCCCGGTTGCTGCGTTCCGCGCGCCTTGTGCTTCATCTCGTTTGCCGAATGAATCGGCGTCTCCTTAATTAAACAGTAATTTTACACTATCCCAGGCGCGGCCAAAGAAATTGGCTGTGCCGACTTTTTCCAATGCGACAAGCGGATAGGTTTCCACCGTTTTGTCGTCCAGCGTGAATCGAACCGTGCCGACTTCCTGGCCCACTTCGATGGGCGCGACAAGCGGTTGTTTATATTCCATCGTGGCTTTCAATTTGTCCGCTTGGCCTTTTAGCAGCGTGAAATAAACATCGCGGTCGAATCCGGCTTTGAATTCGCTTTGCGCGCCTTTCCATAGCGGGATGGAGGTGAGCGAATCGTTCTTTTTGTATAAGTGCAGCGTATCGTAGAATTGGAAGCCGTAATTGAGCAGGCGCTGGCTTTCCACGCTGCGCGCATTGGCCGATTTGGCGCCGATGACGACTGAAATCAGGCGGCGCTTATCCCGGGTTGCGGATGTGATCAGGCAATACCCGGCGGTTTTGGTCCATCCGGTTTTCATGCCGTCGACATGCGGATCGATCCACAGCAACCGGTTGCGATTGGGCTGCGTAATGTTGTTATAGGTGTATTCTTTCAGCGAGTAAAGCGGATAAAACTCCGGAAACTCGAGAATGATCGCGGTTGCCAGCAACGTCAGATCGTACGCGGTGGTGTAATGTTCGGGATCGGGTAGGCCGGTGGTGTTGGTGAAGTGCGTATTTTTCATTCCCAGCCGCTGCGCTTCCGCGTTCATCAGCTTTACGAAATCGGCTTCCGAACCGGCAACCGCTTCCGCCAACGCAATACAGGCATCGTTGCCGGATTGCACGATCATGCCGCGAATCAATTCGTCGACGGTGACCGGCTTCTTGGGTTCGATAAACATGCGCGAACCGATCATGCGCCAGGCGGTATCGGATACCGGCACTGCTTGATCCAGCGATAAACGGTTTTGTTTGATGGCGGAGAAAACGACGTACGCCGTCATCAGTTTGGTCAATGAAGCGGGTTCTATGCGCTCGTGCGCGTTTTCACCGGCCAATACCTGCCCGCTTTGAAAATCGGACAGCAAATAGGATTTGGCTGCTATGGAGATACCTTGTTGCTGGGCAGAAACTGACGAAACCGCGAGACACAATAGCAATATCAGGAATAAATGCTTCATAGGGGTCAGCAAAAAATAAGAAACATTATAGCTTGCTGTCGCGGAATCTAAAACCATCGTTTTCGATCCGATTGCCGCGTTTGAATTTTGTGCTTTCCCAATAGCGTGTTGCGGAGAATGCCAAGGCTGATGCGGCGAGAAAGATCGGGGCGTATTGAGGATTACGGATTGAGATCGCCGGCAATTTCAACCCGGTTTCTGCCTTTGCGTTTGGCGGCATAAAGCGCTTCATCGGCATGGCGCAATAGCAAGTCGGCGTCCAGTGTTGCTTCCGTCGCGCCGGCGGCAACGCCGATGCTGATGGTCACCGGAATCGACGATTGATCGGCTTGTATAGGCTCGTCAGCAATAGCCTGACGAAAACGTTCCGCCACTTTTGTCGCACTTGCTTGATCGTAAGGCGAAATAATCGCCAGAAATTCTTCGCCGCCATATCGTCCGATATATTCGTGCACTCGTGCGGATTTGGTCAGCCGATCGGCGATTTCGCCAAGTACGGCGTCGCCCGCCATATGACCGTAAGTATCGTTAATGGATTTGAAATAATCGATATCGATCATAATCACTGCGACACCGTATCCGCCGCGTTTGGCGCGCATGATTTGTTTGTGCAGGATGTCGAAGATGGCGGAGCGGTTCAGCAAGCCGGTCAATGCATCGTGCGTGACGCGTTGTTGCAGCGATTTCTTTTGCGCGATTAATTGTTTATTGAGCTTTGCGCCCCGATATAGCTGGGTTTTCTCGATAACGACGGATAACTGGCTTGCGATTTGCAGCAGCAAGTCCTTGTGTGAGCGATCATAGTTGATTTTTTTGCGGCTGGAAAAGAATATGAAGCCGATCGATTTGCCATTGGCAACCAGCGAACAAATGACGCATGCGCGTATGCCTTCTTTGATGATGGTTTGAGCGAATTTGGAATGCGTGTGCCGTTCCAGGTATTCGCTCAAATCGGAGATCATTTGAATTTCGTTGTTGTTCAGCAGCGCCTGTAAGCTGTCGTCGGCTAAAGCAATCGATTGACCGGCGTTGATCGCTAATGGATCGTATTCCGCGCGTACCCAATGCAGTTTGAGTTTTGTGTTGCTGTTTTCGAGAAAAGCCAAGCTGATCCGGTCATACGGCAAATGTTCGCGGAACGATTCGTAAATATGATTGAGCACATCGATCAAATGCAGATTGAGATTGCATTCGACCATGATCCGGTAGAGCAATTGGCTTCTTTCGGATTGCTTCTTAAGGTAAACGGACAGTTCTTTGAGCGATTTTCCCAGATGCCCGATTTCATCGTTTCCGATAGGAATATCGAGGGAAAAGTCGCCGCGCGCCATTGCTTCGGCCGCTTTGCGCAATGCCAGGATTCGGTCGTTTTCTTTCATTTTCCGCCATCCGAGTGCAATGAGTTAAACGATCAATGTGCAGTATTGATCGATGATTTCAACCGGGTTTAAATGATAAACGGACTTTTTATTGCAAAATATAGCATACGGAGCAATCGGGAAATTGATTTAGACTAAACAATCCGTCGAAATACTCAAGTACTAAAATGAGATATCACAAGGTATTAAGGTGATGTCAGTGCTAAAATCCTGGCATCGTTAACTTCGAATCGAAGAATGAAATGATTGGAATTTTGGTTATTACGCACGAAGATTTGGGCGATCAATTGATTCGCTGCGCCAGCCATGTGTTGGGGATGAAACCGCCGCAGTTGGCTTATTTAAGCGTTTTTCCGCAAGACGATCCCGAAGTTGTGCTCGACAAGGCGCGTACTTTGACCGGCCAATTGAGCGACGGCGACGGCGTATTGCTATTGTGCGATATGTTGGGCGCAACGCCTTGCAACGTTGCCACCCGGCTGGTACAACCGGGTAAAGTGGAGTGCGTTGCGGGAGTTAATCTGCCGATGTTGGTTCGCGTGCTGACTTACCGCAACGAACCGTTGCCGGTAGTCGTCGAAAAAGGCGTGAGCGGCGGTCGGAACGGTGTCGTTGCTAT
>SXJH01000180.1 GCA_005779435.1 Nitrosomonas sp.
ATGATGCAACAGTACTTGCACATCAAGGCGCAGCATCCGGATATGCTGATGTTTTATCGCATGGGTGATTTTTACGAATTATTTTATGACGATGCGGAAAAAGCGGCTAAGTTACTGGGTATTACCCTGACGCACCGAGGCGCTTCCGCCGGTGAGCCGATCAAAATGGCAGGCGTGCCTTATCATGCGGCAGAGCAATATTTGGCGAAATTGGTCAAGGCGGGCGAATCGGTGGCGATTTGCGAACAAGTGGGCGATCCGGCGGCAAGCAAGGGGCCGGTAAAGCGCGAAGTCATGCGCATCATCACGCCCGGCACGCTGACCGATGCCGCGCTGCTCGACGATAAGCGCGATTGCATTCTGTTGGCGATATGGATACACGAGGCGAAACTGGGATTGGCCTGGCTGAATCTGGCGGCAGGGCAGTTTCGCGTATTGGAGACGTTGCCGCAGAATCTGCTCAGCGAACTGGAGCGGATACAACCGGCGGAAATACTGCTGCCGGAATCGCTGACAATAACGGAATTGCAAGGCAAAGGCTGGGCGTTAAAACGCTTGCCGTTGTGGCAATTCGAATACGACAGTGCGATCGGCAAACTGATACAGCAATTCGGAACGCACGATTTATCCGGCTTCGGTTGTGACGATTTGCCGGTTGCGCTGTGCGCAGCCGGTGCTTTGCTGGGATATGCGCGCCTGACGCAAGGCGCCGCATCGTTGCATATCGCCGCATTGCATGCGGAGCGCGCAAGCATTTATGTGCGCATGGACGCAGCCACGCGCCGCAATCTGGAAATTTCCGAGACCATTCGCGGGGAAAGGCATCCCACGCTGCTGTCGCTGCTGGATACTTGTTCGACCCATATGGGCAGCCGCCTGTTGCATTTTTGGCTGCACCATCCGTTGCGCGATCGCGCGGCAATACAAGATCGCCTCGACAGCGTCGCCGCACTGATCGGACAAGCCGAGCAGAATTACCATGCCACCGTGCGCAATCTGTTGCGCCAGATGGCCGATGTGGAGCGGATTGCCGCGCGCATCGCACTTAAATCGGCGCGCCCGAGGGATTTGTCGGGATTGCGGGACAGCTTAAAACTGTTGCCGGAAATCGCACAAGCAACTGCCGATTGCAATAGCAGACGGATCGAGCAATTGATCCGGGCGATGCGGATCGATCCTGCGGTGACCGTGCTGCTGAATCGATCCTTGTTGCCGGAACCGGGTGCGGTATTGCGCGAAGGCAATGTGATTGCGGATGGCTACGATGCCGAATTGGATGAATTGCGCGCAATCCAAACCAATTGCGGGGATTTTCTGCTGCAATTGGAGATTCGCGAGAAAGAGCGCACCGGAATTCCGAATCTGAAGGTGGAATATAACCGGGTGCACGGTTTTTATATCGAAGTAACGCATGCGCACAGCGAAAAAATCCCTGCCGATTACCGGCGCAGGCAAACACTCAAAAGCGCCGAGCGCTATATCATGCCGGAATTAAAAGTTTTTGAAGACAAAGCATTGTCGGCGCAGGATCGCGCCTTAGCACGCGAAAAATTTTTATACGACAGTCTATTGGATCAACTGTCGCAATCCATTCATGCACTGCAACAACTGGCCGCTGGCATTGCTGAAATCGATGTGCTGTGCGCCTTTGCGGAGCGCGCACAAACGCTCGGCTACACGGCGCCGCACTTTATCGATGAAATCGGCTTAAGCATTGACGGCGGACGTCATCCGGTGGTTGAAATGCAAGTGGAAAATTTCGTCGCCAACGATGTGGAGCTGGGCGGGGAATTGACCCGTAAACCGCAAATGCTGATGATTACCGGTCCGAATATGGGCGGAAAGTCGACTTACATGCGTCAAATCGCGCTGATTGCGCTGCTCGCCCATTGCGGTAGTTATGTGCCTGCCGGGAAAACAAACGTGGGTGTGCTCGATCAGATTTTCACCCGAATTGGCGCAGCCGACGATTTGGCCAGCGGACGTTCGACTTTTATGGTGGAAATGACCGAGACCGCCAATATCTTGCACAACGCAACTCCTCGCAGTTTGGTGCTGATGGACGAAATCGGGCGCGGTACATCGACTTTCGATGGTTTGGCGTTGGCATTTGCCATTTCCCGCCATTTGTTGACCAAGAATCGCAGCCTCACACTTTTTGCAACGCATTACTTTGAATTGACGCAACTTGCCGAGGAATTCAAGCAGTTGCGTAATGTGCATCTGGATGCGGTAGAGCATAAACATCGCATCGTATTTATGCACAAGGTACATCACGGTCCCGCCAGCCAAAGCTATGGCTTGCAAGTGGCTGCGCTGGCGGGCGTTCCCGATCCTGTCATTAAATTGGCCAAGAAATACTTAATTCAACTGGAACAGGAGCGCGCCAATAAATCGCCGCAACTCGAGCTGTTCGATTTTCCCGTTAACGAGCCTGAGGAAATCGCCGTGCCGATGCATCCGGTTGTCGCGATGTTGCAGGATTTGTCGCCCGACGAAATGACGCCTCGGCAAGCGTTAGAGCAGTTATATCGTTTGAAAAAAGCGGCGGAAACCGATGAGAATCCTTAGGGAAACGCTGATGACTTATTCATTCCCGTAACGGTTTTTTGGCTAATTTACGCTGCAGTGTGCGGCGGTGCATATTCAGAATTCTTGCGGTAACCGATATGTTATTGTCGTTTTCGGCGAGAATGCGGTGAATATATTCCCATTCCAGTCGGCCTACCGATAACGGGTTTGCACTGATCGGCGTACTCGATTCGCCGACGGTGCGCTCGAAAGCGGTCATAATTTCATCGGCATCGACCGGCTTGGCAAGATAATGCGTGGCGCCCAGCTTGATCGCCTCCACGGCGGTGGCAATGCTGGCATAGCCTGTCAGCATGACGATGCGGGTTCCCGGATCCAATTGCTTCAGTTTTTCGACCATTACCAATCCGGATTCGTTGGCGAGTTTTAAATCGACGATGGCATATTCCGGCATGGCCGTTTCGGCAAGCGCTAATGCGCTGTCGATGGCA
>SXJH01000181.1 GCA_005779435.1 Nitrosomonas sp.
ATCATGAGCGCGGTCCAAGTCAGCTTCTGGTATGCATTTTTGGCGGCAACGACATTAATCTTCGGAGCGGCTTATACATTATGGATGTATAAACGCGTTATATTTGGGGCTGTTGCGAGTCCAGCCGTTGAGAGTTTGCAAGATATCTCGAAGCGGGAATTTGCATTGTTGCTAATCTTGGCCATTTCAGTTTTATGGATCGGCGTTTATCCATTTCCGTTGACTGAAGTGATGCACACGACAGTCGAACAACTGCTGGCTCATGTCAGTAACAGCAAGTTGTAATACGGTAATTCCGGAATAGTGATCATTCCTGTTATAAGGGTTTAGAGTTAATGAATTTCATACCACCTGATTTTGCGCCGGCCTCATCCGAGATTTTTATGCTCATCATGGTGTGCGTGGTAATGCTAGCGGATCTCGCTGCGGGCGATAACAGACGCTATGTGGCATATTTGCTCACACAGATTTCATTGTTAGGTTGCGCCATTCTTACTTATGTATCGTTTTCCACCGAAACCGTGCAAACATTCCATGGTATGTTTGTCGATGACGCGATGGCGGATATATTGAAATTAATGATATTCGGTACGGTATCGGCAGTACTGGTGTATTCGTATTCCTATATAACCGATCGCGGCATGTTGCGCGGTGAGTTTTTCAGCCTGATCCTGTTCGCCACATTAGGCATGATGGTCATGATTTCCGCCAGTCATTTTCTGACGCTTTATATCGGATTGGAATTATTGTCGCTGTCGCTGTATGCGCTGGTCGCATTGCGGCGGGACTCGGTGGTTGCGACAGAAGCGGCGATGAAGTTTTTTATACTGGGTGCGCTCGCATCGGGTTTTTTGTTGTACGGCATGTCGCTGGTTTACGGTGCAACAGGAACACTGCATGTTTCTCAATTGGCTCAGGTTATTCAAAGCGGCGCCAGCAGCAAAGAAGTGCTGGTTGTCGGTTTGGTCTTTATCGTTGCCGGGATTGGCTTCAAATTAAGTACTGTTCCGTTTCATATGTGGGCGCCGGATGTTTATCAAGGGGCGCCTACCGCCGTAACGCTGTTCATCGGTTCAGCACCGAAATTTGCAGCATTTGGGTTCGTTATGCGGCTGCTGATCGAAGGGATGGGAGAGATGGTTTCGGATTGGCAGGGTATGCTAGTAATTTTGGCTGTGATGTCAATGGCGGTCGGCAATATCGCAGCAATTGCGCAATCGAATATCAAACGCATGCTGGCGTATTCAACCATTTCGCATATGGGATTCCTGTTGTTGGGATTCATCAGCGCCGATTCGAACGGGTATAGCTCCGCATTATTTTATGTCATTGCTTACGTTCTGATGACGCTGGGCACTTTTGCCATGATCATGCTGCTATGCCGTGAGGAGTTTGAGGCGGAGAACATTGATGATTTCAAGGGCCTGAGCAAAAGAAATCCATGGTATGCGTTTATTACCTTGCTATTTATGCTCTCGTTGGCAGGTATTCCGCCGATGATTGGATTCTATGCGAAGTTTGCCGTGCTGCAGGCAGTCGTCAATGCCGGTTTTGTTTGGTTGGCGGTTGTGGCGGTGCTGTTCTCGTTAATCGGCGCATTCTATTATTTACGCATTATTAAGCTGATGTATTTCGATGAACCGGAAACAAACGAGCCCATTCTGCCTAACAGCGATGTAAAAATATTATTTAGCGCCAATGGCCTGGCGATTCTTGCATTGGGCATATTTCCGCAAGCATTGATGGGCTTGAGTCTTTTCGCCATTCAAAATTCAATGTGATTTTACCAAGGCATTTTAGTTGAATGCCTTGGTATTCCATCGGTCAAAAATCCCGGTACGGGATTCTGGTTTTTTTGAGTAACCCTGCGGGCACACGAAGGTCAATCTATTCTGCAATTTGATTTTCTGCGTAATTAAGGAAGCGCTGATTCATTCGGCGAACGAGATGAAACATGAGGCGCACGGAACGCAGCAACCGAGACATATCAACGAGATAGGCGATGGAGCGAATACCGCGCAACAAAGCGATTCGCTCGTGCAGCCAATAAATCAGCGTTTCCTTAACACTGGAAATCGTTATTCATTTATTCCAGTCGCTTGAATTTCTCAGTGTAATCCCCATATTCCCGCAAAACATTCAAGGAGAGAAATGTGCAAGCTGAAACGACAAAAGAACATTTAAGTTTTCAAACAGAAGCTAAGCAGTTGCTTAAGCTGATGATTCATTCCTTATACAGCAATAAAGAGATTTTTTTGCGGGAATTAATTTCAAATGCTTCCGATGCGGCGGATAAATTACGATTTGAAGGATTAACGGACGCCGCACTTTACGAATCCGATTCCGATCTTAAGATTCGCATCAGCTACGATACCGACGCAAGAACTATCACGATCTCCGATAATGGCATCGGCATGTCGCGGCAAGAGGTAATTGATCACATCGGAACGATCGCAAAATCGGGCACGCGGGAATTTTTTAATTCCTTAACCGGCGATCAAGCCAAAGATGCTCATTTGATCGGCCAGTTCGGCGTTGGTTTTTATTCTGCATTTATTATTGCCGAGAAAGTGGCGCTCATCACCCGGCGTGCCGGATTAACCGCAGAACACGGAGTGCGGTGGGAATCCAGCGGGGAGGGCGATTACACGCTGGAAACAATCGAGAAGGGAGCGCGCGGTACCGATGTTATTTTGTATCTGCGCAACGACGAAGACGAATTTCTTAACGGCATGCGCATTCGCAACATCATCCGCAAGTATTCCGATCACATTACGCTGCCCATCGTAATGAGGAAAGAAGAATGGTCTCAGGAAGAGAAGAAAAACATCGTTACCGATGAAGATGAAACCATCAATCAAGCCAACGCATTATGGGCGCGCGCAAAGAGCGAAATTACCGCCGAGCAATACAACGAATTTTACAAACATGTAGCGCACGATTTCGAGCCGCCGCTGGCCTATTTGCATGCGCATGTCGAAGGAAAGCAAGAGTATACGCAATTGCTCTATATTCCATCGCGTGCGCCGTTCGATTTATTCGACCGGGAACGGCGTCACGGGATTAAGCTATATGTGCAGCGGGTATTTATCATGGACGACGCCGAGAAATTGCTGCCCAATTACTTGCGCTTTATTCGCGGTGTCATCGATTCAAATAACTTGCCACTGAATGTGTCGCGTGAAATTTTGCAGGAATCGAAAGATATCGAGTCGATTCGAGCCGGTGTGGTCAAGAAAGTTTTAGGATTAATCGAGGATTTGTCCAAAAATGACGACGAGGAAGGTAAAGAAAAATACAAAATGTTTTACCGTGAATTTGGCCAGGTGCTGAAGGAGGGCGTTGGCGAAGATTTTATGAATCGCGAGCGTATCGCTAAATTACTGCGCTTTGTGACAACGCATAGCGATGGCGATGAGCCGCTGGTTTCTCTGGATACTTATTTGCAGCGGATGAAAGAAGGCCAGGAAAAAATCTATTATGTAACTGCCGATAATCTCAAGGCGGCGAGAAACAGTCCGCATTTGGAAGTATTTCGTAAAAAGGGAATTGAAGTTTTATTGTTGTCCGACCGTGTGGATGAATGGCTGGTCAGCAATTTGACTGAATTCTGCGGAAAACAATTGCAATCGGTCGCCAAAGGCGGTTTGGATCTGGGAAGTTTGGCGGATGAAGCGGAAAAAGAAGCGCAAGAGAAAGAAACCGACGCATTCCAGGAACTTATCGATAAACTGAAGCAGTCGCTCAGCGACCAAGTAAAGGATGTTCGCGTCACTTACCGCTTAACCGAGTCACCGGCTTGTCTGGTAGCGGACACTTACGACATGGGCGGCAATTTGGAAAGATTGTTGAAATCGGCTGGGCAAAAAGTGCAGCATGCTAAACCGATTCTTGAAATTAACCCGCAACATCCGATGGTGCAACGGCTAAAGACCGAAGCGGAAAATTTTGACGATTGGAGTCATATTTTATTCGATCAAGCGTTATTGGTCGAAGGCGGGCAATTGGAAGATCCCGCTGCGTTTGTAAAAAGACTTAATGCATTGTTATTATTAAAGTCTTGAGATTATCGGGTGCAAGTTTTTTGTAAGATTTTTTTAGCATTATCAGGTAATAAAGGGGGGCATTTTGAAACTTCTTGTCAATTTCGATGTCTTCTTTTGTACTGATTTAAAATGTTGCATCGCTTTTCCGAGAAGTAATCAGGTAATTCGTGGGTAAATCAAAGAATAATCCGGTAGCTAATCCAGCGGTCAGAGTTTATCAAGCAAAACTGCTTGCTCCGTTTGCCGTGCTGGGTATTCGAACCGATGAAGATTGGCTAACGGATATTGATTATTTGCCATTAAATGCACCCACGTTGGCACCGCAGACCTTGTTGGCGAAAGAAGTGTGCCGGCAATTACAAGCTTATTTAACCGAACCCGATTTTATGTTCGATCTGAGTGTGCATATTGGCGGAACAACGCACCAACAACGTGTTTGGCAGGCGATTCAAGCGATACCGAGCGGCAAGACAACTAGCTATGCGGAGATTGCCGCGCAACTGCATTCGGCGCCAAGGGCGGTCGGACGCGCTTGCGGAGCCAATCGGCTGCCAATTGTCATTCCCTGTCATCGCGTTATTGCTAAGAATGGCGGATTGGGAGGGTTTATGAATGCAAGCGATGGTGATCCTTTGGAAATTAAACGATGGTTATTGCGTCATGAGAGCACCTGAAATCAATGCAAACCTGCTTGACGAATTTTCCGATGCTCTATGGCTGGAAGATGGCTTGTCGCGCAATACATTGGATAGTTATCGCAACGATTTGCAGCTTTTCAGTGCCTGGTTAAGAAAACGCAATCCCGACGATAGCGCTTTAACCGGCGCAACACGCACGGATTTGCTGGATTTCCTGGAATCCCGCGTTTTGGATAAAATCAAAGCCAGCACGGCAAGCCGTGAATTATCGAGCCTGAAGCGTTTCTATCGTTACTTGTTGCGTCAAGGCAAGATAACCGTCGATCCGAGCTTGAATATCGAAACGCCCAAAATGCAGCGTCATCTACCCGAGAGTTTGACTGAAAATGAAGTCGAGCAATTGCTAAATGCTCCCGACCTCAACGCGCCGTTGGGATTGCGCGATCGCGCCATGCTGGAGGTTTTATATGCGAGCGGTCTGCGAGTGTCGGAGCTGATCAATTTGAAATACTCGCAAATCAGTATGGACATGGGCATACTCAAAGTTCTGGGTAAAGGCAGAAAAGAACGGCTTGCACCATTGGGCGAAGAATCGCTGGAATGGTTGAGTCGCTATACGCGTGAAGCCAGGCCGGCATTATTAACCGGTATTGTAACCGACACCATCTTTGTTACGGCCCGTGGCGCTGCGATGACGCGCCAGGCTTTTTGGTATTTGATCAAGCGGTACGCTCGCCAGGTCGGAATAATCAAGCAATTGTCCCCGCATACCTTGCGCCATGCATTTGCGACGCATTTGTTAAACCATGGCGCCGATTTGCGTGTGGTGCAGTTGCTGCTGGGCCATGCCGACATATCGACCACGCAAATTTACACGCATATTGCGCGGGAGCGCTTAAAGCAGCTTCACACCGCGCATCATCCGCGCGGATGAATGAATTGCTTCTTGGCCAGCGCTATGTAAATAGCCAGAATTCCCAGGCTGATAAAAGCAATCAGCGACCAATCTGGAATCTTGAGCGCTAGAAACTCCCACTCCACGTTCGCACAATCGCCATTCGCTTCAAACATTCCGGGCCACCATTCGGCGAACGGTAATGCATTAAGAAATGCTTCTTCCGGGCTTATGCCGCATTCGAACGATTCCGGATAGCGGATCAGCCATGTATGCCTCGCTGCAACGATGGCGCCGGTAAATGCAAAGAACGTAAGAAAGAAACCGTAAATGCGGCAACCGATCGGTGTGGGGTTGTGCAGCATTGCCAAACACGCTGTGAGGCCGAGCATCCAATAAGCAAGCCGCTGCGCAACGCAGAGCGGGCATGGCAGCAACCCTTCCACATGCTGCAGGTATTGCGCATATCCAAGCAAAAAAGTGCAGCTTATAAAAACCAATAAAAACAATAGCCTCATGTGGATTTCCCAATTTTTTGTAATCGATTCACCAATTGGTTTTGCAGCTCATCGTTAATCCATGCTTTTCGCGGCACTGCCCAAAG
>SXJH01000182.1 GCA_005779435.1 Nitrosomonas sp.
AAGTCCTCAAAGCGGCAATCGCCGACCGGATAACCGGCAAGCGCGGGGGCGATGGAATTGAGCGTGCCTTCGATGGCAAATTGCGCCGGTTGTTTCCCGGCTCGATAAGCCAGCGTGTGTAAATAACCGTTGAATGCCGCTTCGTTTTCAGCGAGCGAGCGGATGACAAAACCGCCGGTGCCTAAATTGACCAGCGCTTCATCCCGGTTTTTGCCCAAGCTTGCGATCAGCGCTGCGGATTGATCGCCGACACTGGCTTGCAGCGTCAGGCCGTTGTTCAATCGCAGGTTTAAATCCGTCGATGAGACTATATGCGGCAAGATTCCTCGCGGAATATCGAAAAGCGCGCACAGTGCGTCCGACCACTGCTGCGTATGAATATCCATCAATAGCGTACGGGCGGCCATCGAGGTGTCGGTGATGAAATGCCGTTTGCCGGTCCAACGCCAAATCAGGAAAGTATCCAGCGTGCCCGCCATCCAGTCGCGTTTGATTAATTTCTCCCGCCAATCCGGATTTTCACGCAGCAATGCACTGAGCTTCGGTGCGAAGTAATAGGGTGTTAACTGCAAACCGGTCAGTGCGCGAATTGTGTCCGTGGATGTCCGCAGGCGTTCGCAACTGCTCTTGCCCCGGTCGTCCTGCCATGAAATGAGCGGGGTTAACGGCCTGCCGGTTGCCTGATTCCAGATCAGAAAGGATGAGCGTTGGCTGCATAATCCAAGCGGCGGTTTTCCATGGCTCAACGCGACGCAATCGCTGAGTGCGCACTCGGCTGTTTCCGCATATTCCAACGCGCTGCATTCATAGCGCCCGTCGTGGCGGTGCATATCGGGTGCGGGTTTGGCAATCAGTTGCTGCAACTCGCCGTGAACGTCGACCGATGCGGCTTTGATCGATGTCGAACCGAGATCGAGCGCGATGGCCGCAATCATGACGGATTCCGATAACGGGCGCAGCGCGCGATTTCCTGCTCGATGCGCGGGTTATCCCAATGGAGCGGGGAGGCTACGCGTTGCGCGATTTGGCGTAGGGCATCGTCGTTTAGTTTGGCCAGGATCAAGATCGGCAAGCGGCGGCGCAGCAAGTCGTCCAGATGGACTGTCATTTCGGTGACGGCGCAGTGAATCAAGTCGGCGTCGATAAACGGCAGCGATGGCACAATGCGCTGCGCCGAATCCGGTTCCGTTTCGATGCGCTGAAGAATCCGATGGATTTGTGTGCCATGGCGGCGCACCAGCCATTGCGCGCTTTCCGCATCGACGCCTAATCGCACCGCTTGTTTTTGCACATGCTCGGACCATGCCGGAAAATCTTCGCAAGGCGCCCAGGGAAACGGCCGATTCAGCGTGGCGCAAGGTGCCGGAACATCCAATTGCGCGCATACGGTGTCGACAATCTGCGCGGCATCTTGCCGCGATGACGTGATTTTTCCGCCGATGGCGTAGTGCACGCCGTTGGGTGCGGTTTTCAGCTCCCAATCGCGGCTTATCTGTGACGGCGATTGTGCGGAATTTCCTTGCGTGCTGTGCTTGAAAACCCGGACACCGGCAAAACTGCCGATAAGATCGTTGTGCATCCACGGCTTTTTCAAGTAACGATTGGCTGCAGTGAGTAAATAATCGATGTCGCCGCTTTCAACCGAAACATGCTCCGCATCGCCGGTGAAGCCGGTATCGGTGGTGCCCAGCAATGTCAGGCCGTACCACGGGATCATGAAAAATACCCGGCCATCGGACGGTGCGGTCAATAGCAGCGCTTCGTTTTGTGCAATTGACGGCATGACCAGGTGGACGCCTTTGGCAAAACGGCACCATTGCCGGCTTTGTGCGTCGTTTGCGAGCCACTGCCCGGTGGTGAAAACGATTTGCTTGGCATCGACCCGGTATTCCGTTTGCGTCAATCGGTCGCGAATCGTTGCGGCATCGGCCTTTCCGTTTGTTTCTAAAACTTGTGTCAACCGGCAGTAATTGACGCAGCAAGCACCGATCGTCGATGCGCCGGAAATTAACTCCAGCACCAAACGCGCATCGTCGGTTTGCGCATCGGTATAGGTAAAGCCGCCTTTCAAATCGGTTGCGGGCAGTGCGGGAAAGCGCGCGCTGAATTGCCGGGCATCGAAATAGCGGTGGCGCAGCGTCGGATCGTCGTCACCTGCGAAATAGTCGTAGACCGAGAGCCCGAGTTTCAATTGCAAGCGGTTGATGCGCTGCTGCGCAAACACCGGCACCCCGAAGCGCAGCGGCCATACGCGGTGCGGCGCAGCGTGCAACAGCATGGTTCGTTCCTTAAGCGATTTGCGCACCAGTTTGAAGTCGAAAGTTTCCAAGTAACGCAAGCCGCCGTGGATCAACTTGGTCGATGCCGACGACGTGGCGCTGGCCCAATCGTTTTGTTCGACGACGGCCACTTTGAGTCCGCGCAATGCGGCATCGTATGCTGTCCAAGCGCCGTAAATGCCGCCGCCGCAAATCAGAACATCGAAGGGTTGAGACGCTAGGGCTGCGAGATCCCGTTTCATCGATTGCGCAGCATCAACGCCTTATCGGGCACGTCGCTGATCAAAATATCGACATCGAACTGTAGCGCCCGGTTGATTTCGGCATCGCTGTTGCAGGTATATACGCCGATGCATTTGCCGTGATCGCGCAATAAATCGGCGATGGCTTGATCGATGCTTTGGATCGGCAGGCAAAATCCGTGCAGAAAGTTGTGCGTGTTCAGTAAAGCGCGCGCATCGCCGATGGTCTGATCGCGTTCGAAATTATAAATCAGCGGAAAATCCGGTCGATGCCGGTGAGCGTATGCCAAGCTTGCCAAATTGAAAGAGGAAACCAGTATGCGCCGGTCTTGATTTTCTCCGATTGCATCGAGCGTTTGGCGCATTTTTATTTGATGGCGGGCTTCCGGTTCCCAATCGCGATTTTTGATTTCGATCAGCAAGCGGCAGCGTGTCCGGTAGGCGGTCAGAAAATCGTGCAGCGTCATGATGCCTTCGCCGGGCGATTCTGGATGAATCATCGATTGCAATTGCGCATAATCGAAATCGTCGATGTGCTTGTCATTCAAGCCGATTTTATTGAGAAAACGGTCGTGCCATAACACCGCGATTTCGTCGCGGCTTAGCTGCACGTCGGTTTCGATGCCGTCGATGGCGTAGTGCAGCGCTTTGTCAAAAGCATTGCGGGTATTTTCCATCGCTTCCCGATTGGCGCCGCGATGCGCAAACACCCAGCACTTTTGGGATGACCGGTGCTGATGTTGCGACATCGCATTCATCGGGATTTGTATGGAATTATTTCGCAGTTGCTTGCAGCAATTCGACGATAGCGGGGTCTTTGGCGATTTCCGCTGCCGTTTTTCCGGTATTGCTTTTTATCGTCCTGTCAGCGCCTTTGGCAAGCAGCACATTGATTGCATCGACATGATCGTGCAAGCCTGCCCACATCAATGCGGTAACGCCATCGTCGTTTTGCAGGTCGATTTTTGCGCCGTTCTCCAGCAAGACTTCAATAACGGGCGCATGGCCGTTTTGCGCTGCCAGAATCAGCGGCGTAAAGCCGTTTTTGGCTTTGTGATCGACGGCGGCGCCATGCTTGATCAATGTTTTTACCACCTCGGCATTGCCGATCAAGGCGGCTAGGGTCAGCGGCGTTGCGTCGTTTTTGTCTTTCACGTCCACTTTGGCGCCTTTGGCCAATAGGATATTGACGATATCGGCATGCCCATTTTGTGCGGCGATGAATAACGGTGTGGTGTCGTTAATCGCCACCACATCTACCGGCGCATTTTTAGCCAATAAGGTTTCGACGATCGCCGTGTGTCCGTTTCGTGCGGCCATATACAGCGCCGTGGTATTGTCGACGGCTTGCGCATCGATTTTCGCGCCTCTGGCCAGAAGTTTATCGACGACACCGGCTCTGCCATCCAAAGCGGCAACGATCAGCGCCGTTAGTTTTTCCTTGGTTTGCAAATGAATATCGGCGCCTTTTTCCAATAGGGTATCCACAATCGATTCATGTCCGTTTTGGATGGCCAGCATCAATGCCGTAATGCCGTCGGTGGTTTGTGCGTTGATATCCGCTCCTTTGGCCAGTAGCGTATTGACGATGTCGGTGTATCCTTTTCTGGCTGCGATGGTTAATGCAGTCGCATCGCCCGCATTTTTAATATTTACGTCCGCATTGTTTTCCAATAACTGATTGACGATGTCGGCATGACCGAACTGAGAAGCAATAATGAGCGCGGTAAACCCCATTTCGTTTTGATGATTGACGTTGACGCCTTTTTCCAGCAATGGTTTGATGGCTTCCGCTTTGCCGGAGAATGCGGCTTTGAGAAACTCGGATTCGTTTTCGCCGGCCGCTTGCGCCATCGGCATCGACAGACCGGCGACGATAGCCAGCAGAATGAATAACTTATGTTTGGTTTTGGTTAAATCGTTAAAAATCATTGCGTACACCTTTAGGTTGGGTATTTTTGTCGGTAGTAATTTGGAGCGTCTACGGATTCGCGACTGTTGCAGATAACGCATCGGGTTTATGGGGCGCAATATATGCACAAAGACGAGGTTAAAATAGAATCCTGAAGAAGACCATAACGCTATTTTAACGCATAAATGAACGATTCAAATTACGGATAGCCGGAAAGTTATCGGGTTATTGAAAGTTGCGGGTGGCGGCGATCGGTTTTAAGTTGATCGTCTTTAACGATCAATAGTGCGCTATGTTATTATTTTGGAATTGATTGTAAGATGAAGGCGATTGATCCGGTATCTATGAAGAAAAGAGGGAATGTCATGAAAATTGCATTGAGATGGGCTGTCGTTCCGTTGTTGTTGTTTCTTTTTTCGTGCCATGTGCAAGCGCGCGAGGAAATAACGGCCGATATTTATGCCAGCAGGGCTGGCATGAAGATTTTAAGCGGCGTGGCCAATGTCGCGACAGGGTGGATGGAGTTGCCGAAAAATATCGGTCTATGGATTGAAAAAAATGACAGCTTCATCGTGGGTTTTCCCGAAGGGCTGTTATGGGGCTTTTATCATACAGCGGCCCGCACTGCTTCCGGTGCGTTGGATGTGGCGACATTCTGGCTGCCGACCTATCCCACCCCGGACCCGGTTTTTGTGTTGGAAGATTTTTCCAAAGTATCGGATTATTACGGATTGAGAATGGCGCGATGATATAAAATACGGTGCCGTTTTTCTCGATGCATCCGTATCTGGTAAAATCTTATGCATTGACCACATGGTTTGTGCCGTCTTGAGAGAAATACTCAAACCATCAGCGAATCTACATTGACATAATCACTATGCTGCTCATGATCGATAATTACGACTCCTTCACCTATAACTTGGTGCAATATTTTGCCGAGCTGGGGGAGAAGGTTGCCGTGTACCGGAACGATGAAATCACGCTGGAAAAGATCGCCGAATTGAAACCGGAACGGATCGTGATTTCCCCCGGCCCTTGCACACCGAATGAGGCGGGGGTTTCGTTATCTGTGATCGGTCAATTCAGCGGGGATATTCCGGTATTGGGCGTTTGTCTGGGGCATCAGAGCATCGGGCAAGCGTTTGGCGGCAAGGTGGTGCATGCCAAGCAATTGATGCATGGCAAGACATCGCCGATTTTTCACAACAATCAAGGCGTGTTCCGTAATTTACCGAATCCGTTTATCGCGACGCGTTACCATTCGTTGGTGGTGGAGCGTGCGACATTGCCCGATTGCTTGGAAATTACCGCATGGACGGAAGATGGCGAAATCATGGGGTTACGTCATAAGACACGCGCCATCGAGGGCATTCAGTTTCATCCGGAATCGATTCTGAGCGAGCACGGTCACGACATGCTCGAGAATTTTCTGAAGCAAACCGCATAACAATCTCAGCATGACACCCCAGCACGCATTGCAGCGCATCGTCGCCTATCAGGAAATCTTGCACGACGATATGGTCGCGTTGATGCGGCAAGTGATGCAAGGCGAGGTTTCGCCGGTTCTCATTGCCGCGATTATCGTCGGTTTGCACATGAAAAAGGAAACCGTCGGCGAGATTGCCGCCGGTGCGCAAGTCATGCGCGAATTCGCCGCTAAAGTCGATGTCGCCGACGATACGCATTTGGTCGATACTTGCGGTACCGGCGGCGATTCGCTGCATACGTTCAATATTTCCACGGCTTCCGCTTTTGTCGTTGCCGCTGCAGGGGGGCGCGTCGCCAAGCATGGCGGGCGTTCGGTTTCAAGCAAATCGGGCAGCGCGGATGTGCTGGAAGCGCTCGGCGTCAATTTGAACCAGACGCCGCAACAGGTTGCGCAATGCATTGGTGAAATCGGTGTCGGCTTCATGTTTGCGCCTAATTACCATGCCGCGATGAAACATGCCGCACCGGTACGGCGGGAGCTGGGCGTCAAAACCTTATTTAATATTCTCGGGCCGCTAACCAATCCCGCCGCTGCCAAGCGGCAAGTGCTGGGCGTTTTCAGCGAAGATTTGGTGCAGACTCTGGCGCATGTGCTGCAGCGATTGGGCAGTCGGCATGTGCTGGTCGTTCATGGCAGCGATGGCTTGGACGAGATCACGATTTCCGGTGAAACGCATGTCGGCGAATTGAAAAATGGCATAGTCACCGGTTACACCATCCGTCCGGAAGATTTCGGCCTCAAGTCGGCCGCCATCGAAACCATTCGGGTTGCCGATAGCGAACAAGCCAAAGCAATGTTGCTGTCGGTACTGGATAATGTTTCGGGTGCGGCGCGCGATATCGTATTGCTGAACGCAGGTGCGGCAATTTACGCAGCGGGCGTAGTCGATACACTGGCGCAAGGCGTCGAAAAAGCGCGAGAAGCCATCGAAAGCGGTGCGGCGCGCGAGAAACTGCAGCAATTGGCCGCATTTACCCATCGTCATTCCAGCTAACGTCAATGTCAGACATTCTCAGAAAAATCCTTAACGTCAAAAAACAAGAA
>SXJH01000183.1 GCA_005779435.1 Nitrosomonas sp.
GCATGCATAAATAGCCGAATTGGATTAATCAAAAGTACAATAACGAATGGATAATTTGCAACTGAAAAACACACAGGAAACTATGGACGGATCCCAAGGAATATCAACAGCGCCGCAACAACCGCTATCTTCATCGAAAGCGGCAGAGAATTCGAAACAAGCAGCAATAGATGCCAATGAGCTGGAACTGAAATTCACTCAAGCACGCACAGCGCTGCTGGCTCTGCAAAAAGATGACGGTCATTGGTGCTTTCCATTGGAAGCGGATTGCACGATCCCTGCCGAATATATTCTGATGATGCATTTCATGGATGAAGTGGACGGTATCCTGGAAAACAAAATCGCCCGTTTTATCCGCGACAAGCAAGACATGAACCACGGCGGTTGGCCGCTCTATTACGGCGGCGCTTTCGATATCAGTTGCACCATCAAATCGTACTATGCGTTGAAATTGGTCGGCGACTCCCCCGATGCGCCGCATATGACACGCGCCCGGGAAGCCATTTTAGAACGCGGCGGCGCAGCCAAAGCCAATGTCTTTACCCGTTTATTGCTGGCAATGTATCAGCAAATTCCATGGCGCGGCGTGCCGGTGGTGCCGTCCGAATTGGCGCTGCTGCCGAGCTGGTTTCCTTTCCATATCAGCAAGGTATCTTACTGGTCGCGTACCGTAATGATTCCATTGTCGATTTTATGTACGCTGAAAGCGAAAGCAATCAATCCGCGCAAAGTCGATATCCGCGAATTGTTCATTACGCCGCCCGAAATCGAAACGAATTATTTCCCCAAAGCGGATACATTGCTCAAGCGCAGCTTTATGCTGGTTGAGCGTTTGTTGTCGAAATTCGAGCCGAGTCTGCCGCAATCGATTCGTCAGTACTCGATCCGTAAAGCAGAGCAATGGACGTTGGAGCGCTTGAACGGCGAATGCGGCATCGGCGCCATTTTTCCCGCCATGGTCAATGCGCATGAAGCGTTAACCTTGTTAGGTTATGAATACGATCACCCCAATCGCGTGCAATGCCGCAACGCGCTGCGCGGGCTGTTGGTCGACGAAGGCGAACGCATTTGGTGCCAGCCTTGCACTTCGCCGGTATGGGATACCGTATTAACCAGCTTGGCATTGCAGGAAGATCCGGCGACAGACCAAGCACCCGTATTGAGAGCGCTCGATTGGCTGGTGGAGCAGCAAGTATTGGACGAACCGGGCGATTGGCGCGATAAACAGCCGGATTTGCCCGGCGGCGGTTGGGCGTTTCAGTACGCCAATCCGCATTATCCGGATTTGGACGATACCGCTGCGGTGGCTTGGGCATTGGATCAAGGCCAAGCGGAACGGCATCAGTATTCATTGGATCGCGCCGCCAATTGGCTGGCCGGCATGCAGTCGCGCAACGGCGGATTTGCTGCCTTTGACATTGATAACACGTATCACTATTTGAATGAAATCCCTTTTGCCGATCACGGCGCGCTGATCGATCCGCCCACCAGCGACGTCACCGCACGGTGTGTCGGTTTGCTGGCCAAATACGGCAGACACCAGCGCGAAGTCTGGCGCGGTCTCAGTTTCTTGCTGCGCGAACAGGAAACTGATGGTTCCTGGTTCGGGCGTTGGGGCACCAACTATATTTACGGTACTTGGTCGGTGTTGGAAGCTTTCCGTTTGGCCAAATTCGACATGCAACATGCCTCGGTGCAACGCGCGATCAAGTGGCTAAAATCCGTGCAACGTGCCGATGGCGGTTGGGGAGAAACCAACGATAGCTATTTGGATACCGAACTGGCGGGACGATTCCCGGAGACCAGTACGGCATTTCAAACCGCCTGGGCGATATTGGGTTTGATGGCTGCCGGAGAAGTCGATAGCGAAGCGGTACGCAAGGGCGTGCATTACCTGCTGCAGAACCAATCCGGCGATCATCTGTGGGAAGAGCCTTGGTTTACCGCACCGGGTTTCCCGCGCGTTTTCTATTTGCGCTATCACGGTTACTCGAAATTCTTCCCGCTATGGGCATTGGCACGTTATCGTGCAATGACCAGAGCATAATCCCGCATGAGCGTCGTTGGGCTGGTAACGGCTTTGCGGGCTGAAGCCGGTTGTATCGCATCGGCGCATATTCCGTTTAACGAGAAAGTATCGATCGACGACCAAACACTGCTGTGGCTAAGCGGCATGGGCGGCGCAGCGGCGCGAGCCGCTGCGGAAGGGTTGTGCCGGCAGGGTGTTACCGCGTTGGTGAGCTTTGGCGTGGCGGGTGCATTGGACGATCGGTTAAAACCCGGCGATTTGGTATTGCCGGATGCCGTTCATTGCGGCACAGCATTGACAGTCAATCTGGCGTGGCGCGATCGGTTGCAACAACGACTGCCCGCCGGGCTGACAGTAGTCAACGGCATGATCGCGAACAGCGAAATTGCGGTAACGAACGAGGCGGCAAAAAGGGATTTGGCACAAACCACCGGCGCTTGCGCCGTGGATATGGAAAGTGCTGCAATCGCGCAGGTTGCTGCACAAGCGGAAATCCCGTTCATCGCGGTACGCGCCATCATCGATCCGATTCAATTTTCCCCGCCGGAAGCGCTGCTAAGCGCCGTTCATCCGGACGGCAGTGTCAAGTCGATTCACCTGGCGGCATTGTTATTCAAACGCTCGGTGCGAATCGGTACGCTACTGCAAATGGGAGCTGCGATGCGCGCGGCACGCAAAACGCTGTCTCAAGTGATCCAATCGGCCGGGGTGGGATTGGCGCGTCACACTGCGGCTTGAAATTGCAACGCCGCCAGTCGAGCATATAAGCTGCTGTTTTGCAACAGCTCGGCATGGGTACCGAGTGCGTCAAGACGACCGCAGTCCAGTACCGCAATGCGATCGGCGGACTGAACCGTCGCCAAGCGGTGTGCGATGACCAGCGTGGTGCGGTTGCGCATCAATCGTTGCAAGGCCTGCTGTACCCAATATTCGCTTTGCGCGTCCAGCGCACTGGTTGCTTCATCGAGCAGTAAAACCGGCGCATCGGCCAGCAATGCGCGCGCAATGGCCAATCGTTGTTTCTGCCCGCCGGATAAACCCAATCCAGAATCGCCCAGCGGCGTTTGATAGCCCTGCGGCAATCGGTCGATAAATTCATGCACATAGGCCGCTTCGGCGGCAGCGCGCACTTCCGTTTCCGATGCATCCAGACGGGCATAGCGCAAATTTTCCAGGATCGTACCGTGAAACAGCACCGGGTTTTGCGATACCAAGGCAAAACAACGGCGCAACGCGGCAAGATCCAGCGACCGGATATCGATGCCTTCCAAACGAATACAACCGGATTGCCCATCGGCAAACCGCAGCAACAAATCGAACAACGTCGACTTTCCGGCACCGGACGGTCCTACCAGCGCCAAAGTTTCCCCAGCCTTAATCGAAAGCGACAAACGATCGATCGCCAAAACTTCGGGTCGAGCCGGATAGGCAAAGCATAATTGTTCAATCGCGATGTTGCCGGTTACTTGCGGCAGAGGCTGGCAAGACGCAGGCGACTGAATTTGATTGCTTGCTTGCAGTAACTCCATAGTGCGTTCGGCCGCCCCGGCAGCACGCTGCAAATCGCCGATCACTTCCGAAATCGAAGCGACCGCCGATCCGACAATAATGCTGTAAAACACAAAAGCCGCCAATTCCCCCGAACTGATACGGCCTTCGATCACATCCATGCCGCCGACCCATAGCATCAATCCGACTGCGCTGAGCACCAGAAAAATCGTGAAAGCAACCAGCCACGCGCGCTGCAATGTGCGTTGCTTGGCAACCGTAAACGCTTGCTCGACTTGTTCCTGGAATTTCCGCTGATCGATCCATTGGTGATTGTAAGCTTGCACGGTTTTGATTTGCCCGAGCACTTCGCCGACATAAGCACCGACCGACGCGATTTTATCCTGGCTTTCGCGCGACAACTGCCGCACGCGGCGGCCATAAATCAGAATCGGAGCCACCACCAGCGGCACGCTGATCATGACCAGCGCGGCCAGTTTTGTGTTGGTGATGAATAACCAGACAATGCCGCCGATCATCATGATCAAGTTGCGCAATGCAAACGAAACGGAAGAACCGATCACCGTTTGCAGCAAGGTCATGTCGGCGGTCAAACGCGACTGTATTTCCAAGCTGCGGTTTTGCTCGAAAAATCCCGGGTGCAAATGAATCAAGTGATTGAATACGCGGCTCCGAAGATCGGCAATCACCCGTTCGCCGAGCCAAGTCACCCAATAATAGCGAGTAAACGTACCGGCCGCCAAGGCTGCAACCAGCAGTAAAAACATACCGACATACTGCGTCAGCAATGTTTTGGATTGCGTCGCAAATCCTTCATCGATCATCAGACGAACGCCTTGCCCGATGGATAGCATGATCGTTGCGGTAAACAACAGCGCCAATAAGCCGTATACGGCTTGACGCCGATAAGGCGCCAGAAATTGAGCGGCTTGTTTGACAGCGCGCCAGGAGGGCTTTGCCGCTTGGAAATTGTCATCCATTATGCGTCGTCCAAATTAAAAATGGCCGGTAAGGTACCGGCCATTTTTTACACAACACAATCAATACCGTGGCGCTGCCGGCGGTTCCTCTTTCGTTTTAGGGACAGGAATCTTTCTAAGTAGCGGAATACACAGCAACCCGATCAGAATGCCGATCAGCATCATGCCGTAAGTTTGCAGGTTATTGTTGGTAAATTGCGTAATTTGCCGCACCATTTTGCTTTGCTCTTCTTTATCCGACAGCTTCGGCAGGTTCTCGGCTTCATAGGTATCTACGCGATTATACGGGGTTAGGCCCGGAATACTGGGAATATCGGTTCCACCTTTGCCGACGACCAGTTGCGCTTTCATGCCTTTTTCCATGTGGTGCGAAATGTCGCAGTGCACCAGGAAGGTATCATCCGAACCCGGTACGATGATGGTGCCGGATACGGTTTTGGGGCCGGTGACTTCCAGGTGGAACATACCGTATTTATACAAATACTTCGGCAAGCCGTGCATCATGAATTGGTGGCGGATATTGTCTTCGTTAACGAAATGCCAGGTAACTTTGGCGCAGGGCTTGACAGTCCATTGTTGCTGATCGAATGCAAATGCGGTACCGGGAAAGTTTCTGGCATATTTTCTGCCCGCGCGCACCGTGATTTCGACGTGCTCCGAAATGCTTTTGCAACTGCTCGGCAGTTTATCCAGATTCTCACCCATGACCATGGTGCCTTCGTGATCCATCATGTGGTCGTGATCCATATGATGATGGTGATGCGCATCGCCATGATCCGTAGATTTCTCGGTATGCGCGCTGTGGTCCATCGCGTGATCGTGGTCATGATCGCTATGATCCATCGTGGAGTGATCGACCGCAGGACCGCTATCCTGACTCATGCTATGCCCGCTATGATCGTGATGCTCGTGTTCAGGCTCGTTCGGCTTGGCTTGAGGTTGTGGCGCTTGCGCAAACGCATGCGTGCTAATGGCGAAGATACCGGCGATTAAGAAAGTAATTGGTTTAATCATTATTGCTTACTCCCTTTTGGGCTTTTAAAACGTGAAATCGCTGACATGGTGCTTTGTTCGATCTGCCCTCTTCGGGAAAATATCCAGTAAATAAAGAGCCCGATGAACAGACCGGCGAGAGTATAAATTGCCGATGTTTGCGTTGCATCGTCCAAGCCGGATTTTTCGCCGGGCGATCCCAAGCTGGCCCATTCGTCCAGATCCTGCCATTCGGGCAACCTTCTTTCGTAATATTCCTTGGTGAAATATTTATTCAAATCGATACCGAAGTGACTGACTTTGGGCATGCCGTTCTCGGTCAGGTAGGATTTATAAACGATCGAACTCATGCTGCCGCCTTCGGCCATCCCGTTTGTGGTGATGCCTTTCTCGCGATGATCGTGAATCAACCAATCGCCTTCGCCATAGCTGTGCTTGCCGTCGTTGACGGTTTCCAATTTCAGATCGAGACGCTGCGCCGGCGCCATATCGAAGACATCGCGCATGATTTGCGCTATCGGATTGTGTTCCACGCCGTCGTAATGCGTGATCGTGGCATGATGACCGTGCGTGTGGATAGCGATCAGTTCGCCGCCGCTGTTCAACATGCGCAGCTTGATCTTTTGATCCGGCTCGACGACGATCAGCGATTCTCTCAAAGTATAAGGAAACGACAAACCGTTCAGCGTATAGTAATCCTCGGTCGCATCGGTAATGTCATAGCGACGATTCATATCGCGCGCGATCAGTCGAGGATCGTTATATTTCTGAATGATCTCGCCCAATTCCTTGTCCATCGCGTGGTAGTGCAGATCGTACTCCTGATCGAATTGCTCTTTCACGGCAACCGACGGATGGCGCACTTGGCCGCCGCCGATATTCAGAGTTTGCAACCAATTGTTCGGCCTGTTTTCTTCGACGATAATCATACCGGCCAATCCCATTGCCAAATGCGTATGCGTTTGCACGTGGCAGTGGTAGAACATCGTGCCCGGCTGGCGCGCTTGGAATTGATAAATGCGGCGCTCGCCCGGCATCAGCTCGACTTCGCTGGTTTGCGGTACGCCGTCCTGGCCGCCGTGTTCATGATGCATGAACGGATGATCGACGCCGTGCAAATGGATGCTGTGCGGCAGATAATGCGTGTTTTCCAATACGATTTGCACGATGTCGCCGACCTCAACGCGAATCACGGGCGATGGCAGTCGCAGCAGCGGATTGGCGCGCACGCTTTCGAAATTCTCGGTCGACATGCCGCTGGTTTTGGGGGCGAACACCCAAGCACCCGGTTGCACGCCGGGTGCAATGTCGAACGTCGGCACAATACCCGGAAAATCCGGCGATTTTCCGTTCAACTCCATGATTTCCAGTTTGATAACGATACGGTCGGGGTCGCCGTCGCCGTCCAAATCGTCGGTTTTGATGATGGCATCGGGCGATAAGCCCGTTTTCATCAACGTATCCATCGAAATGTTATTGGTTCCTTTTACCGCTGCCGCAATCCACGCCGGATTGTCAGGGCTGCATACCGGCGAGGCATCGATTTTGACACCCTCGATTTCCTGCGCTTCCCGCCAAGCAGGAGAAATCTTGGGATCGCACATCGGTTCGCCGGTCAATGCAGACGGATTGACTTTTACGGTCTCCGGCAGCTTCGAAACAGCCTGCGCGGCAGTCGTGGCAGCTATCAGACAAAAAGTCGACAGGATAATAAAAATACGGATAGGCATATCAACGCACCTTTAAAATTAACTAAGAATTAAAAATAAAATGGCTGACTGGATCGGTTTCGTTTCGGCTTTTATGAACGGCAACAGTTTTAACAGCCAATATTTGTCGCGTACGACAAATAAATAAAAACACACTTAACTGTATATCTGCAGGCAGGTAAAATTATAAGAACTACTTATTTTCATATATGCAATACTTCTACATTATCCGTCAAGCTATCATCCGCCTCATTATACAGAACCCTACGGTGCTTTTGTGGTTTTTCCGTAGTAACCGCTTCGCGATTTAACTGACGAAACAAACGATACGAGTGATCCGTTTTAATTTTTTACGTTTTTCTATGCCTCTCAGAAATTCACTGCCGATCTTGCCGTTCGCGCTGTTGCTGGCGGCATGCGGCGCAAAGGAATCCGCTCAACCTGCGGTAACGATGGAACAAGCGATCACGGTAACCTACGCGATCGCAAAATCCGTTGTCATGCCGGTTAATCTGGAAACCATCGCGCAGACGGAAGGCGCCAAGGAAATCGATATCCGGCCGCGCGTCGGAGGAGTATTGCTCAAGCGATTATATGCGGAAGGCGCAGCGGTTGAAGCCGGACAGGCGCTGTTTTTGATCGATCCCGAGCCTTTCCGGCATGCACTGGCCGAAGCCGACGCACTGATGCGCGAACAACAAGTCCGGGTGCTGCGCGCGCAAACGGAAGAAAATCGCCAGCGATTATTGCTGGCCGAGAATTTTGTCAGCCAACGCGCGCACGATATTGCGCGCGCCGATCTGGCCGCTGCGGAAGCGGGATTGCAAGCGGCAAAAGCCCGGGCCAGGCAAGCTGAATTGAATCTTTCCTACACTACCGTCAAAGCGCCATTCAGCGGCGTGACAGGGCGTTCGCAATTTTCCGAAGGGGCATTGGTTTCCGCCAACGACAGTGTGCTGACGACATTATCGCAATTGTCGCCGATCTGGGTACAGTTCAGTTTCTCGGATAACGAGCTGGCGCAGATCGGCGGGCGGCTGACCGGAAACAACGTGCACAGCGTAAAAATGATCTTGCCCGATGGCTCCGAGTATCGGCGGCAAGGTGAAATCAATTTCGCCGCGAGCCAGATCGATCCGCAATTGGGTACGCAGCAATTGCGCGCCACATTCGAGAACAGCGATCACCATGTTTTGCCGGGGCAATTCGTCCGGGTGCGGATTGCCGCCGGAGAACCACGGCATGTATTTCTGGTACCGCAAACAGCGGTCATGAGCTCGGAATCCGGCAGGTATATTTATCTCGTCGGCGACAATAACACCGTAACGCAACGACCTGTCGTCGTGGGCGATTGGATCGGTACGGACTGGATTGTTTTGGACGGCTTGCAAGCTGGAGATAAAGTGGCGGTGGATAATTTAATCAAATTGATGCCGGGCAAAGCGGTGAATCCGCAGCCGCTGCAAGCTGCATCACCCTCCCACGCGGATCAAGCGGCCGGTAAGCCGTAACCTGCAACGATGACTCAATTTTTTATCGTCCGTCCAATTTTTGCATCGGTTTTATCGATTGTCATCGTATTAGCCGGTTTGGCTGCGGCCTGGCAGTTGCCGGTCGAGCAATATCCTCGGGTTACGCCGCCCACGGTACTTGTGACCGCCACATTCCCGGGCGCCAGCGCGGAAACCATGATCAAGACGGTGGCGGCGCCGATCGAGGAAAAACTCAGCGCCATCGAAGGATTGCTGTACTTCAACTCAAGCGCGGATTCGAGCGGCAGGCTGACCATCACGATCACCTTTGAGATTGGCACCGACATCGATCGCGCAACGTTCAATGTGAGCAACGAAGTCAATACGGCACTGGCGCGTTTGCCCGATGAAGTGCGGCGTACCGGCGTGACCGTGCAAAAACGCGCCAACGATCTGCTGCTGGTTCTCTCCGTCACGTCGCAAGATGCCAAGCATTCCACGCTGTTTCTGAGTAATTTTATTACCAACACTATACTGGACGATCTCCGTCGCACCAACGGCGTCGGTGAGGCGCGGGTATTCGGCGCGCAGGACTATGCCATGCGTATTTGGCTGCGGCCCGACCGAATGGCGCAATTGGGCATTACGGTCGCCGACATTACCAATGCCATCCGCGCGCAAAATACGCAACCCGCCATCGGCAAAATCGGACAGGAACCCGCGCTGGCCGACCAGCAGCTGGTCTATACCGTAACTGCGAAAGGCCGGTTGCTGGAACCCGAACAATTCGAAAACATTATTTTGCGTTCGGACGGACCGCGCGGTGCGCTGTATTTGAAAGATGTCGCACGAGTCGAGCTTGGCGCGCAGGATTATTCCATCCGCACCTTGCTGAACGGCCAACCGGGTCTGGGCATCGGCATTTTTCTGCGCACCGGCGCCAATGCTTTGGAAACGGCGGCTGCCGTTAAAGCGCGCATGGATGAGCTTAAGCAGCATTTTCCCGAAGGCATGGAATATGTCGTTTCGTACGATACCAGTGTTTTTGTGAAGGAATCGATCCGCAAGGTGGTGCAAACGCTCGGCGAGGCGATGCTGCTGGTGGTTTTGGTGGTTTATCTGTTTTTGCAAAGCTGGCGCGCCACGTTGATCCCGATTATCGCCATTCCCATTTCGCTGATCGGCACTTTTGCCGGATTATGGCTGATGGGTTACTCGATTAACACGTTAACGCTTTTTGCCATGGTGCTGTCGATCGGCATCGTAGTGGACGATGCGATTGTGGTTCTGGAAAATATCGAACGCTTAATGTCGCAGGAAAAGCTATCGCCCATCGATGCGGCGATCAAAGCGATGCAGCAAGTATCCAGCGCTGTCGTCGCCATGACTATGGTATTGGCCGCCGTGTTTATACCGGTCGCATTTCTAGGCGGCATCGCCGGGGCTTTGTATCAACAGTTTGCGGTGACGGTAGCCGTTGCCGGCGTGATTTCCGGCATTGTCGCATTGACGCTCACGCCAACGCTATGCGCCGCCTTATTGCGCCCGGCGCATCGTCAATCGGTTTTCTTTACCCGGTTTAACCGCCATTTCGAGCAAGTACGCGGCTGGTATGTCGGTGCGGTCGGGTTGAGTTTGCGGCATTCGCTCAGGAGCGCGGCGATTTTTTTGGCGCTAATTGCCGCTTTGGTTTATATGCTCAAAAACATTCCCGATAGTCTCGTCCCTCCGGAAGATCAGGGTTTTGTCATTGCGGCGGTGATCCTGCCCGATAGCGCTTCTCTGGCAAGAACGGTTAAAACGGCTGAAGCGGTCAGAACCGAGATGGCGAAAGAATCCGCGATTACTTTTCAGTTTGCCGTCAACGGATTGGATTTTATCGGCGGCGGCAACAAAACCAATATCGCTACGGTATTTGTACGCTTGAAGGATTGGTCGCAGCGCGACACGGCGGCTACCGAAATCGTCGGCAAATTGTTCGAGGTCGGATCGCAGCAACCGGACGGCTTGGCGATTGCTTTCAATCCACCGGCGATCCGTGGCTTGGGAAGCACCGGCGGCTTTGAATTTTTTCTGCAAAGCCGCATCGATTCCAATCCCGCGCAACTGGCCGCCGTGGTGCACGAGTTCGTGCAAATACTGCAGCAAGAACCCAACCTGGCAACGGTGAATACTTTTTTGCGCTCTTCGGTGCCGCAATACTTTGTCGAAGTCGACGAAGCCAAAGCGATTGCGCAAGGCGTTGCGGTTTCCGATATCTACGCGGCGCTGCAAACCGCCATGGGTTCTTTTTATGTCAACGATTTCAATCGTTATGGACGAACCTACCGGGTACAATTGCAAGCCGATGCCGCTTACCGCATGAAACCGGAAGATTTGGGAAAAGTATATGTACGGTCCGATACCGGCATGATGATTCCATTGTCGGCATTGAGCAAAACCAAACCGATCGTGGGCGCCGAACAATTGGAGCGGTTCAATGGATTGCTGGCGGCAAAGATTATGGGTAGCGGAGCCAGCGGTGTAAGCTCTGGCGAAGCAATCGCGCTGGTGGAAGCCATCGCCGCAAAAGCGCTGCCGGAGGGGTATCAAATTGCCTGGACAGGCGCTGCATTCCAGGAAAAGAAAATGGGATCGGCGGCAATCTTTGCCGTGAGTTTGGCCATCGTGATGGTTTTCTTGATTCTTGCCGCGCAATTCGAAACCTGGGCGTTGCCGCTGGCTGTCATCATGGCGCTTCCTTTCGCGATGGTAGGCGCGTTGACGGCTATCCTGCTGCGCGATATGCCGAACGATGTCTATTTTCAGATCGGCATGGTGACGCTGATCGGATTGACGGCAAAAAATGCGATCTTACTGGTAGAGTTCGCCAACCAGAAAATGCGGCAAGGTATCGATGTCACGCAAGCTGCGCTGCAATCCGCGCAATTGCGCTTCCGCCCTATCGTGATGACGTCGATGGCGTTTATCCTGGGCGTCGTGCCTCTGGTGCTGGCAACTGGCCCGGGCGCTGCCGCGCGTCAATCGATGGGCACTGGTGTTTTTGGCGGAATGATCATGGCGACAATGATTGCAACGATTTTTGTACCTTTGTTTTTCTCTTGGTTCGTACATAACAACAATCCGCAAAAACCGGCGATGATATCGTATCGACCGATTAAGCGCCCGGAGGACTAATTCGGCTACAATCGCGAATATGAACGTTAGTAAAATAAAATCACTCCAATCGATTCAGAAAAAAACGGGGACTGCCAATATCATCCTGATCGGCATGATGGGCGCCGGCAAAACCACTATCGGAAGAGCGTTGGCGAGCCATCTGGATAAGGAATTCGTCGATTCGGATCATGAAATTCAAAAGCGCACCGGCGTAAAGATTCCGGTTATCTTTGAAATCGAGGGCGAAGCCGGTTTCCGCAAACGCGAATCCGAGGTGCTGGCTGAATTGGCCGAAAGGAAAAATATCATCCTGGCTACGGGCGGCGGGGCGGTTCTGAATCCCGAAAACCGGGAAATTTTGCGGCGCAGCGGCATTGTCGTTTACTTGCGCGCTTCGGTCGGCGATTTATACCGGCGCACTCAGCACGATAAAAACCGGCCGTTGCTGCAAACGCAAAATTTATACGCGCGATTGAGCGAACTTTATACCCAACGCGATACGCTATATCGCGAAACGGCGCATGTCGTTATCGATAGCGGCAAACAGGGCGTGCGTTTTTTAGTGGATAAACTCATTAATAAATTGCTGTCATTCGATTCTACCGCAATAACCCAGGACAATCAGAACACTGCCATGCAAACCATTACTGTCGATTTCACTCCTTCGCTCGATAAACGCAGCTATCCGATTCATATCGGCTACGGCATTCTGCAACAAGTCGATTTGATCGTATCGTGCTTACCGCAAAAACGGGTCGCGATTGTCAGCAACACCACGATTGCGCCGCTTTATCTGGACAAGCTCCGCGCTGCGCTGGAAGCAAAAGGTGTTGCGTCGATTCCGATCATTCTTCCAGATGGCGAAGCACACAAAAATTGGGAAACGTTGAATTTGATTTTCGATGCCTTGCTGAAAAACCATTGCGAGCGCAAAACGGCGATTCTGGCGCTTGGCGGCGGCGTTGTCGGCGATTTGACCGGATTTGCCGCTGCGAC
>SXJH01000184.1 GCA_005779435.1 Nitrosomonas sp.
GGCGACTTCCGATTCCACATCGCGCGGCACCGCCAGATCGACGATGAACAGTGGGCGATGCTTGCGAATTTTGATCGCGCGCTCCACCATACCTTTCCCCAAAATAGGCAACGGACTCGCGGTACAAGTCACGACGATATCGTGCAACGCCAATTGCTCCGGCAATTCGCTGAGCGTGATCGCCTGCGCGTTAAACCGGCTTGCCAATGCTTCCGCGCGCTCGGTGGTACGGTTAGCCACGGTGATTTTCTTCGGGCTGCGCGCCGCAAAGTGATTGGCGCATAATTCGATCATTTCTCCGGCACCGATGAACAGCACGCGTTGTTCGCCGATATCGCCAAAAATCCGCTCGGCCAATCGCGCTGCTGCCGCCGCCATGGAAACCGAACTGGAACCGATCTCGGTTGACGTACGCACTTCTTTTGCCACATAAAACGTGCGTTGAAACAGCTTATGCAGCAACAAACCTAACGTGCCGGCATGTTCCGCCGATTTCACCGCGCTTTTCAGTTGCCCGAGAATTTGCGGTTCGCCCAAAACCATCGAATCCAATCCGCTGGCCACGCGGAAAGCATGCTTGACCGCCTGCTCGCGCGGAAATCTGTACAAATACGGATCCAATTCACGCGTCGGCAAGTGATGAAAATCCGCCAGCCAACCGACGGCGTCTTCCGGTTTATCGGTACAGCAATACACTTCGGTACGATTGCAGGTTGATACGATGGCCGCTTCCTTAATCGGATTGCGTCCGATCAAATCGCGCAAAGCAAGCTCCATCGTGTTCTCAGGAAAAGTAACCTGCTCGCGCACATCCAGCGGAGCGGTATTATGATTGATGCCGAAAGCGAATAACTGCATGAAGAATAATGTTAGCCAATATAAACAAGTGCTAAGAAATAACCCGGCATTATAATATCAGCCATTGCTAAATTCCATTGATGTCGGTGTTTTTTTAGCGCCGCCGCCGATGCGACCATAATAATCCCGTTAATTCCATGACTTAATCGGTATCACCGAAATGCTGTTTTTCGGCGATCCCTCGATAATCCGGTCGCTGTAAGTCAAATAAACCAGCACATTGCGCTTTGCATCGTAAAATCGCACCACCTGTAACGACTTGAACAACAGCGACGTGCTCTTTTTAAAAACTTCCTCGCCATTTTCCTTGCCGCTCTTTATTTTCTCGGGCAAAACGATCGGGCCGATTTGACGGCATGCAATGGATGCATCCGAAGTGTCTTCCGCAACACCGACCGCACCGCTCACTCCGCCCGTTTTCGCCCGGCTTAAATAGCAAGTCGCTCCCGGCACTTCAGGATCGTCGAACGCTTCGATGACAATTTTGTCGTTGGCTCCCAAGAGCTTAAATTTTGTCGACACTTTGCCAATTTCTTCCGCCGCCGCAACGCTAATGAACATCGGCAATACGACAAGAATGGATAGGAAAGCCGCAAAACTATTTTTCACAAGGTCAAATCGACGTTGCATACATCTTCTCCGTTAAAGTTGGGAACACCGGTCAATTATAGCGGCATTGCACATACGCATTGAGACAGATGACACCGATAAGTTTCATCGGAAGCAAAGAAATAACGATTTGCGATTATTGCTCACGAATCATGATATTCATCGGCACCTGATATTTTATTGACGAAGGCGCGCGCTGCAACCCCAGAACCGTCACGCGATGCGCAGCGTTAAAGCCGGGCGCGCCGTCGCTATCGCGCAAAATGGAGGATAGTTTATACTCCAAGCTGCCGCTTTGCGCGTCAAAACGAATATCGTGCAGCCAAATTCCGGCGCGCTGAATTCTTTGCTGTTCGCATTCGTTTGAAAGATCCCATCCTGTCAGCATCGGCACCGCATAATCGTACGGCAAATCGGCAATACGGAAAGTTTGCGTACGCACAACGCCATCGGCATTTTTGCGGCATTGATCCGTTTTACCCATGCGGGGATTCAGCGCCAGAAAATCCGCACGCAATTTCACGCCGCGACCGCGAATAAGCGCCACGCGCGTTTTGACTCTGTGCGGCTGAATGTCGTTTGGTTTGAAAATGGCTTGCACAGCCCAATGCGGGGTGCCGTCCAAAGTCGGCGAGGTTCCGGTTTGCGACAGATTGTAAGCTGTCTGCAGCAACCGATAATCGGTACTATCCTTCCATTTGCATGGAACAAGCCGCAATTCGCATTCAAAGGAATCGTCGAACTGAAAATCAATGCCGCGAGGAATAACAGCCATTGTCTCGTTCCCTTTTAGCGTGCCTTTAGCGCCGACATACTCCATGGTAGCGACAGCGCCTTTATGCTTCGAATGCGCCACGACTGTTTCGATACCGCCGTCATCGCCTTCTATTGCGGCTTCAACCGCTGCAGCGCGATAACCGAACGCACTGTAGAACACACAAAACTCAAACGCATCCTTGCGCTCCTGATCGTCCAGCTTTCCATGCGCTTCAAATACCAGAAACGTTGAGGCGTTATTTTTCACCAGCTTGCTGCGTGCGATGTCTGCGCGCAGCGAATTGACTTCGCGGTCATGTTGCAAAAAGCGTAAATCCCAACCATTCAGCACCACAGTGCCACGATCCACATAGCCGGGCATTTCGATCCACTGTGTCGTAACAGCGGATTCTAAACCATGATCGCGCTGAACGCATTTGCTGCCTTCGATGAGAATAAAATTTCCGTCATCTTCAAAAACCGTCCTGCCATCCGATTTGAAAGTCAGTTGCTCGAATACGGAAACAGGCTTAATCGGTTGCTCTGCCGAATCGTCGGCGCGTTTCCCCGTCGGCTTCGATGCGCAGGAAAACAGCAGGCACAATACGAATAACGAAATAAGGCGGCTTAGATGGCGAACCACTTTTATCCCCCATGCATCGATCACGATCTGAATTTTAGGCTAAAAAATTAGCGATGGCGACAAACCTTTCCACCGATAAATTTTCAGCCCTGAGACCGGAATCGATCTCCAGCATGGCGAAATCCTCTTGGGTTAAATATCGTTGCAACGTATTGCGAAGCGTTTTTCGCCGCTGTGAAAATGCGGCGGTTACGACCTCGGCAAACAATGCATCGTTCTTCACGGTCAATTGCGCCGACGACCGTGGACTCATCTGCACAATCGCCGATTCCACTTTCGGTATCGGACGAAAAGCGGTTGCCGGTACGTTAAACACATGCTCCATATCAAAGCGATACTGCAACATGATCGAAAGACGGCCATAATCGGGTGTTGTCGGCATGCCAACCATACGATCGACCACTTCCTTTTGCAGCATGAAATGCATATCCAGAATATGTTCGGAGAATTGACTGAGGTGAAACAATAACGGCGTGGAAATGTTATACGGCAAATTCCCAACGATGCGCAATTGGTTTCCCAGTGATGAAAAATCGAATTTCAACGCATCGGTTGCGTGAATGGTCAATCGTTCGGGTGTGAATGCCGCTTGCAGCCGCTCGACGATATCGCGATCGATTTCGACTGCATGCAAATGGTCGACAATTTGCAATAGCGGATGCGTTAACGCACCCAATCCAGGGCCGATTTCAACGATACGATCTTCTCGGCGCGGCGCAATCTCAGCAATGATTTGTGCAATAACCGATCGATCGATCAGAAAATTTTGCCCGAATCGCTTGCGCGGATTATGCTGCATGCCCTTGTCGCAACAGTTGATTGCCGGCCAATTGCGAAGCCATTTCGATTGCGGCCAACAAACTTCCCGCGTGAGCTCGGCCCGTTCCCGCCAATTCCAGCGCCGTACCGTGATCGACCGATGTGCGAATAATCGGCAGCCCCAGCGTCACATTGACACCGCCGCCAAAACTTGCGTGCTTCAGCACCGGCAATCCTTGATCATGGTACATGGTAAAAACGCAATCGAATTGTTTCAGTTGCTCGGGATTAAACAGCGTATCCGCCGGCAACGGGCCGATCAGATTCATACCTTCGCCGCGCAATTTGTTCAACGCGGGGATGATTACATCGATTTCCTCATGTCCCAAATGACCGGACTCTCCCGCATGCGGATTAAGTCCCGCTACCGCGATGCGCGGATTCTCGAGCAAAAAACGCGACACCAAATCGTGCGCAATGATGCGCAATTTTCGCTCGATGAGCTCTGCCGTAATAGCAGCGGCAACATCTCTCAATGGCAAGTGCGTGGTTGCCAGCGTCACCCGCATATTACCGCCGACCAGCATCATCGCCACCTCACTGGCGGTCAATGCCGACAAATATTCCGTATGCCCGGTAAATGCAATACCGGCATCGTTGATCACACCTTTATGCACCGGCGCCGTCACCATACCGTTGAATTGTCCGGATTGGCAAGCCGCAACGGCGCGATCCAGTGTCGTCAGCACATACCGCGCATTGGCCGGGTTCAACGTTCCCGCTGCTACCGTTTCGGCTACAGGAACATGCAGCACTTGCAAACTGCCTTCGCGATGCTGCACGGGCGAAGCTGCCGATGCGTCGATCAATTGCAAGGGAAGCCGCAATTGCCGCGCGCGCGCCGCCAACAAATCGCCATCGGCAATAACGGCAAGATTGCACGGCAATGGCTGTTGCGCGATCTGCACGCATAAATCGGGGCCGATTCCTGCCGGTTCGCCCGCAGTCAAAACCAAAGACGGCAATGCGCTACGGCTCATATTCCGCATCCAATCGATATTCGATATACGCTTGATCGCGCAATTGGCGCAGCCATTCCTGAATTACCACGTCTGTTTTTTTGTTTCGAATCGCTTGGCGCGCTTCTTGTCTGCGCCGATTCACGCTGACATCCTGAGTTCGACGCTCCAACACTTGAATCAAGTGCCAGCCGAATTGCGACTTGACCGGATTGCTGACCTGCCCCGGAAGTAATGCATTCATCGTTTGTTCAAATTCCGGCACGGTATCGCCGGGCGATAGCCACCCCAGATCGCCGCCGGACGAAGCGCTGGTATCTTCCGAATACAGCTTGGCCAATTCGGCGAAATCCTCACCGCCATCCAACCGTTCCTTTATTTTTTGAATTTTCAGCTTGGCCTCGCCTTCTGAGGTCAGTTCATTGATTTTAATTAATATATGTCGAGAATGCGTTTGGTCGATAATAACGGTAGGCGTTTCCTGAGCCCGACGCCCCAGCAATTTAAAAATATGAAAACCGTTCGGGCTTTGGATGATCGGCGTAACATCGCCGGGATTCAAAGATTCCAGCATTTTCGCAAACATGGGCCCCAGTTGTGCAATGGGGCGCCATTCGATAATCCCGCCGCTTTTCGCATCCGTCGCATCCGAAAACTCAGCCGCCACCTGTGAAAAATCCACACCGTCGTTGATTTTGGCAGCGGCCGTTTCCGCACGCTCGCTTCTTTGCTGTATCTGGCTGCTATTCATGTTTTCCGTTACCACTATCAAAATATGCGCCAAGCGATACTCATCCTGGCCGCCGGTATTGGAATCCTGAGTTTGTAAGTAATTATCGACTTCTCCTTCGGTCACATTTACTTGGTTTCTGACCTCGCGCTCTTTCAATCGCGCCATGATCATCTCGTCACGGATCTCTTCGCGGAATTTACCATAACGGATACCGTCATTTTCAAGCGCGGCATGGAATTCCGGCAGCGACAATTTGTTATCTTCGGCGATTCGCTGGATAGTCTCGTCCAATTCGCCTTCCGTAATCGAAAGCCCCACTTCTTGCGCATGCTGAACTTGAATTTTCTTGGTGATCACGGATTCCAATACTTGTTTTTCCAGTGCTGGCGAATCCGGCAGCGGCATCCCTTGTTGTTGCAGCCGTGAAATACCAAGCTTGATCGCTTCGTCCAACTCTTTGCGCGTAATCACATCCTCATTGACAATCGCAACGATATAATCCAACGACCGTGATGTTGGAGAATCGAACGCCAATTCTTGTGCCGCGACTGAAAACGGAATGAAAAATACCAACAGCAAAAAAACACAAAAATAATCGCTTCTATACATGGAATGATGTCACTGATTAAGTGCAATATGCGTTGCGTCGATTAGTAAACGCTGGTGTAACCTGGAATGCTTTGTTGCAATACCTGTAGCGGATTATTACCGAGTCCCATGAGTCCCTTCAATTCGAGTTGCACAAAAAATGCGGTGGTCGTAGTCTGCGTTGCCGTCGTTAAGCGCTGCAATACCACGCGAAACGCCCAGCAACATGTGTTGTATTCAATCCCGGCAAGTCCCGCCAATAATTTATCGTCTTTCAAAGAATAATTGACGCGGGTAACGCCGTGCCAATTGCGGTATAACGGCCACTGAAACGATGTATCCACTTGCTCCAGCACATCCCGTGTAAAACGATAACCGAGATTCAATACCTTTCCCGGCTCCGGCTGGTAACTCACTCCGGTTCTCAGTTTCTCGATCCACAATTTGGATTCGTCCATCTGGACATTCGAATCGGTACTGATATCCTTGGTCAACCGTCCGGAAATCGCCGCAATGAAATCCGACCGGCCACTGGTCACTTGCGGCGGCAGCAAATTCACTTTTGGATCGATGAAGCTGAATTGCTGTCCGATTGCAAGCCGCAAATGCTCAATGCCTGTGTCTTTTTCAACAAAGCGCGAAGTCAATGCCAACGCAACGCGATTGGCATCGTTGATGCGATCGCCGCCGCTGAACCGGTTTTCCGTCAGCATTTGCGCAAAACTGAAGTCATTGACTGCGGAATCGAAGTTAGGCAAATAGCTCTGATTGCGATACGGCGCATAAACATAAAACAATCGCGGTTCCAGCGTCTGAACAAAATTCTTGCCGCTGAAATTCACATTGCGATCGAACGCGACACCGCTGTCCAGACTCACGATCGGAACGGCTCGATTGATGTTTTCTCCTTTGTCGTCGACCGGCGCCGCCAAGTTGTAGTGGGTGTAATGTAAGCCGAATTTCGGCGTAATATAACCGTATTCATTGCGCAACGGCGCACTGACCGTAGGATTCAGCACCAAACGATTACCGTCGACCAGCGTGGGATGATAAAAATTGGTCCAGCTGCTGTTCAATTCAAAATCCAATTTCCCGACGTTATACTTCGCCGCGTTCAAGGACAAATGCGGCAGCCGCTCGTATGGCGACACAAACAACGCCAATGGATCCTGAATGGTTTGGTAACGCTGTGCAAAACCGGTAAAACTGACCACACCGTCGGTTCCCAAGCGCCCCACATATGTCGCGCCGCCTTGCTGCGACAAGTTGGTCAAACTGGTTTGCGCCAAATTGGGCGTCAATTCGCGAAAATACCGATCATCCGATACTTGATTGTAATTGAGGAATCCCCGCCACCCTTTTGCCAGGCTTTGGCTATGGGTATATAAAACACCCCAACGGGTTTGATTGGTATTGATATCGTGCGGCAGAATATCGAATTGCGCATGCCCTTGCATGTTGTTATTGCCCATATACCGCACTTCGTTGCTCAGCATAAAACCGCGCATGGTCATGATACGCGGCGTGACGGTCGCATCGATATTCGGCGCAATATTCAGATAAACCGGCAAACCGACATCAAAACCCGTTCTGACGTTATAACCGGCAACCGGCGCCAGCAACCCGGATTTGCGCTTACCACTATAGGAAAAATCTATCCAAGGCGAATAGAGAATCGGCGTGTCCTTGAACACAACACGCGCATGTTTCGCCGTGCCTACTTCTTTGTTGTTATCGATTTCCAGCTCGCTGGCACGTATATACCACGATGGATTACTTCCAGGACATGTGGTGTACTGCGTTTCTTTCAACCGGTAATGATCTTTTCCTTCAAAAAGCAATTCTTCGGCGGAACCTCTTCCCATGCCTTTTTTCATTCTGTAACGAGGTTCTTTGAGATGGCCTTCTTCCGTTTGCAGGTTCAATTCGAGCTGTGTTCCTTGCAATATGTCCCGAGGCCTTTCCAAACGAACATTGCCTTCGAC
>SXJH01000185.1 GCA_005779435.1 Nitrosomonas sp.
AGCGGGCAGCAAGGCCAATCATTTGAGTTATATCGGCGATTCGATTGTCGGTGCGAACGTCAATGTCGGTGCGGGCACCATCACTTGCAATTACGATGGTGCCAATAAATATCAAACCATCATCGAAGACGACGTGTTTATCGGTTCGGATACGCAACTGGTTGCGCCGGTCAGGATTTCCAAGGGTTCCACCATCGGGGCGGGGTCGACGATTACCAAGGCGACGCCCGAACACCAATTGACGTTGTCACGTTCGAAGCAAATCAGCATTGCGGGGTGGAGGCGACCGCAAAAAGTAAAGAAATAACAGTGGGTTTGTTCGGTTAATCGAGTTTCCGGGAGAGAATGCAATGTGCGGAATAGTAGGCGCAGTGGCGATAAACAACGTTGTTCCGGTGCTGCTGGAAGGGCTGCAGCGCTTGGAATACCGGGGTTACGATTCCGCCGGGTTAGTTGTGACGTCTGGTGGCTTGCAGCGGCTGCGAACCACCGGGCGGGTGCATGAGCTACAGAAACTCGCCGATGAGCAGCAGATGCAAGGATTCGCAGGCATCGCGCACACCCGCTGGGCGACCCACGGTGCACCGTCGGTACGTAATGCGCATCCGCATTTTTCCGGATTGGACGAGAAGAATCCCCGTATTGCCGTGGTTCATAACGGCATTATCGAAAATTACGAAAGCATGCGGGAACGCTTGCAATCCGAGGGATATCGATTTGTGTCCGATACCGATACCGAAGTCATCGCCCATTTGGTGGCCTTCAATCTCAAACGAACCGCCGATTTGCTCGAAGCGGTTTGCGCATCGATTGTCGAACTGCAAGGCGCTTTTGCCATTGCGGTGATGGAGGAAGCGCGGCCCGAGAAAATCGTGGTGGCGCGAAACGGCGCGCCGCTATTGTTGGGTTTGGGTGAAAACGGCAATTATGCCGCCTCGGATGTTTCCGCTTTATTGAAAGCCACCAAGAATATGATTTATCTGGAAGAAGGCGATGTCGCCGAACTTACCAGCAGCGGCTATCGCATCGTCAATTGCCAGCATGGCGAAGCGGTGCAAAAGGTCGAACGCATGGTGCGTCAGACTGAATTATCCAGCGATGCCGTCGAGTTGGGGCCTTATGCGCATTACATGCAGAAAGAAATTTTCGAGCAACCGAGCGCGGTGGCGAATACGCTGGAAATGGTGTTCAACGCGCAATCCATTTCGCCGAATTTGTTCGGCAATGCAGCGGAAAGCATATTTTCGCAAACCGACAGCATTCTGATTCTGGCATGCGGCACCAGCTACCACGCCGGTCTGGTGGCGCGCTACTGGCTGGAGACCGTCGCCGGATTGCCGTGCAACGTTGAAATCGCCAGCGAATACCGCTACCGCGATCCGATAGCGGATCCGAATACGCTGGTGGTGGGCATTTCCCAATCCGGCGAAACAGCCGACACGCTGGCGGCAATGAACTATGCCAAGAAACTCGGGCACCCGTTTAGCCTGGCGATTTGCAATGTGCCGGAAAGCGCTTTGATACGCCAATCCGATTTGCGCTTCCTGACACGCGCCGGGCCGGAAATCGGCGTTGCATCGACCAAAGCGTTCACGACGCAACTGGCGTCGCTGCTGTTATTGACGGCCACATTGGCCAAGATGCGGCACAAATTATCGCCGGAAGCCGAACAGCGCATGATTGCCGCATTGCGCCATTTGCCGGTGGCGATACAACAAGCGCTGCTCGTTGAACCGCAGGTGAAAATATGGGCGAAACGCTTTGCACAAAAACACCACGCCTTATTCTTGGGGCGCGGTGTTCACTATCCGATTGCGATGGAAGGCGCATTGAAACTCAAGGAAATTTCGTATATCCATGCCGAAGCCTATGCGGCGGGCGACTGGAAGCACGGCCCGCTGGCGCTGGTGGACAGCGAAATGCCGGTGGTGGCGATTGCACCGAACGATCAATTGCTCGGCAAATTGAAATCCAACTTGCAGGAAGTGCATGCGCGCGGCGGCGAGTTGTATGTCTTCGCGGACGCCGACGCGCAGATTGTTCCCAGCGACAATCTGCACGTGATCCGTTTGTCGGAGCATGAAGGACTGCTCAGCCCGATATTGCACACGATCCCGCTGCAACTATTGGCGTATCACGTCGCTTTGGAAAAGAATACCGATGTCGATAAGCCGAGGAATCTGGCCAAGGCGGTGACGGTGGAATAATAAGCGATATCCGCTGGTTGCTTATTCCCTGACAAACGATACGGCGATCGGATAAAATACTTCCTTTGAGAAACAGTGCTGTCGGGAAGAGATTCTCAGTAAGTGGCCGATTCGTTCAAACTTCATTTACATGCCTACCTAATCAGTCAAAATCAAACTTCGCTTCCTTCATAGCAACAAGGCTGGCGCTGAAGGAGCGGGATGAGTCATTCGATTTATCGCAAAAAGTTTAGTACATTTTTTTATTGAAGGAAACTATCGAAATGTTGACACACCTACAACGCCTCGAAGCGGAGAGCATCCATATCATGCGGGAGGTGGTTGCGGAGTGCGAGCGTCCGGTGATGCTCTATTCCATCGGCAAGGACAGCGCGGTGATGCTGCATCTCGCCATGAAAGCTTTTTATCCGTCGAAACCGCCGTTTCCGTTAATGCACATCGATACTACGTGGAAATTCAGGGAGATGATTCAATTTCGCGATGTCATGGCGAAGCAGCTCGGCCTGGATTTGATCGTGTATATCAATCCGGAAGGCTTGGCCAAAAATATCAACCCGTTTACGCACGGTTCTGCGGTGCATACCGATATTTGGAAAACCGAAGGCTTGAAGCAAGCGTTGGATAAATATAATTTCGACGTGGCGTTCGGCGGCGCGCGCCGCGATGAGGAAAAATCGCGCGCGAAAGAGCGTATTTTCTCCATCCGCTCGGCGCAACACCGCTGGGATCCCAAGTTGCAGCGCCCGGAGTTGTGGCGTTTGTACAATGCGCGCAAAAACATCGGCGAAAGCATCCGGGTGTTTCCGCTGTCCAATTGGACCGAACTCGATATTTGGCAGTACATCTATTTGCAGGATATTCCGATCGTGCCTTTGTATTTTGCCAAGGAGCGCCCGGTGGTCGAGCGCGACGGTACGTTGATCATGGTC
>SXJH01000186.1 GCA_005779435.1 Nitrosomonas sp.
TAAAAAACACAGAAAACACGACAAATTCGTATCAAATTACGACTTTTATCTTGAAAAATCCAAAAAAGAGAGAGCAAATCAAATTGAGATTACGCATTTACTCCAGTCTTTCTAAAAAACGGTGATTTTGCAAAGGTCTCAATCAGTATCTTGAGCATCGAAATGCCAATCCAAAACCGTATCATTGGACGGCCACTCCGGAGCAGGTTCTGAAAAAAGTGAATAAAGCTAAAGATATGTTGCGGACGTTACACTAGCGACAGTCTTGATAATCAACCAAAACGGCATCTTCACCTTCAAAAGTGAAAGTCACACGCCAGTTCCCGTTAACCTTCAGGGAGTAGTATCCGGCATGATCGCCTGTCAGTTTATGCAGTTTCCAGCTTGGGGCGTTCATGTCATCCGGTTGTTTTGCATTGTCCAATGCAGTTAATAAAATGCGTAGTTTCCCAGTGTGATTTGGTTGGATTCCGGCCTTGTTTCCCGATTGAAAGAAAGCTGCAATTCCTTTGTGGCGAAAACTTTTTATCATGGCCGACTGTAAACCGATGATTTACATATTTCAACACAAAGCAATGCATATGTATTGCCTTTTCATTGTGCGAATTATTGCAATATTCCATAATAATTACTTGGGCTAATCTCTGCCGTGCAATAAATTAATCAGCGTTTCCCTAAAACAATTGATCGATCAAATCCCTTGATGTTTGCGGTGTCTGGTGGACAGGTTGTTCATCGACGGGCGGCAGTTGCTCGGTCAGGAAGTACTCGGCAATATCCCCGGCGGATTCTCTGAAGCCTGTCGCTGAGTTGATGCGCGCGCCCGTAACGCCTGCGGGGGGCTTGTATTCCGCTACCGGAATATTCTTCAGAACGGGCCCCATGTAATCCATCCAGATCGGCAATGCGACGCGGCCGCCGGTTTCGTTGTTGCCTAGCGATTTGGGTTCGTCGTAACCCGTCCAGGCAATAGTCACCAAGTTCCTCTGAAAACCGCAAAACCATGCGTCGACAAAATTGCTGGTGGTGCCGGTTTTTCCGGCCAGATCGGCGCGGCCAAGCTGTTTTGCTCGTATGGCGGTGCCATGAGTGATGACGTCTTGCATCATATTGGTCATCAGAAAAGCATTGCGTGGATCGATGACGCGCTTGGCGCCATTGTCGACGGCTATCGGGTGAAATTGCTCGATGACATTGCCTTTTTCATCTTCAATGGTCTTAATGAAATAGGGAGCGACGCGATAGCCGCCATTGGCGAAAACGGCATAACCGGCTGCCATTTGCATCGGCGTTACCGATCCTGAGCCTAATGCCATCGGCAAATACGGCGGATGTTGGCTGGCATCGAAACCGAATCGCGTGATGTAGTCTTGCGCATACTGAATGCCGATAGCTTGAAGGATACGAATCGAGACCAGGTTTTTCGATTTGGTTAATGCAGTGCGAAGCCGCATCGGGCCTTCGAACTTGCCGTCAAAATTTTTCGGTTCCCATGCGCGGCTGCCGGTTTGTGCCGCACTGAAAGAAAGCGGCGCATCGTTGACGATTGTCGCAGGCGTGAAACCCTTTTCCAAGGCTGCCGAGTAAATAAAAGGCTTGAAGCTGGAACCGGGTTGGCGCCAAGCTTGCGTGACATGGTTGAATTGATTGCGTTGAAAATCAAATCCGCCAATCAAAGCGCGGATCGCGCCGTCATCGGGGTCTAACGAAACCAGCGCCGCTTCTATTTCGGGCAATTGAGCGATGCGCCAACTGTCTTTTTCTTTTTGGATGCGGATCAATGCGCCGGGGGCGATATATTTCTTTCCCGCTTCCCGTTTTCCGGTCAGGTATTTTTGTGCGAATTTCAAACCGTCTCCGGTGATTTCAACGATCTCGCCGCCTTTCCGGTATGCTTGAACCGCAGCGGGGCTGACAGTCAGAACGATGGCCGCATAAATGTCGTCGCTATCGTTGATGTCATCCAAAGCGTCGTCGAGTGTTTTTTCCTGATTGGCCCCGTTTTTAAACAAATCGACATACCCTTCGACGCCTCGATACCCATGACGCCTGTCGTAATCGAGCACATTTTTGCGTAAAGCGCGGTAAGCGGTTTCCTGATCGAATTGCCGGATCGTGGTATAGACTTTAATGCCTTTGCTGTACGTTTCTTCCTGATAGCGATCGTAAATGACTTGGCGCGCCATTTCGGTAACGTAATTGGCGGGCATTGCCAGAGCCGCCGATTGCTTCTTGACCGGAATGGGTTGTTTTTCAAGTTGTGCGAGCTCTTCGTCCGAGATGTGATTCAGCTTGTGCAAGCGCCCCAGTACATAGAGTTGGCGGCTTTTGGCCCTTTTGGGGTTGCTGATCGGATTGTAGCTTGACGGCGCTTTGGGCAGACCGGCCAACAAAGCGGCTTCCGCCATATCGATTTCCGGCAGCGATTTGCCGAAGTAGGTATGCGCTGCCGCCGAAAAGCCATAACTGCGTTGCCCCAGGTAGATCTGGTTGATATACAGTTCCAGAATCTTGTCTTTGTCCAGATTTTGCTCGATTTTAAAAGCCAGCAGCACTTCGCTGAATTTTCTGGTCAGTGTTTTTTCCGGTGTAAGAAAAAAATTGCGCGCGACTTGCATGGTGATCGTGCTGGCGCCCTGGCGTACAGTGCCCGCTGTCAGATTCGAATAAGCGGCGCGCAATACGCCCATATAATCGACGCCGCCGTGCTCGTAGAAGCGATCGTCCTCTGCGGCGAGGATCGCTTGCTTGAGATGTGCGGGAACTTCGGCGATGCTGACAACGTTCCTGCGTTCCGCGCCGAATTCCCCGATCAATAATCCTTCATCGCTATAAATGCGTAACGGGATTTTGGGGCGATAGTCCGTGAGCGTATCCAAGGAGGGCAGGTTGGAGTAGATGATCAGCGTTGCGAATCCGATCAGTAAAGCGCCAATCAGTCCCAATGCAGAACATGCTATAAAGATATAGTACAAACCGCGAGCAAACATGAGAATGGGATTTATCGAAGGGAGTGCTTGTTAGGGAAACGCTGATTAATTGGCTGTACGAACGAATCATTTCGTTGCGAGGTGCTCGCTGCCTTGCCTGTCGTGTCGATAGGCCTCGGTCGCTGCGTTCCGTGCGTTTCGTGCTTCATCACGTTCGCCGAATGAATCGGCGTCTCCTTAGAATCCATCGGTATAGGGGGTATATATCTTGTTTTTCTTTAAATGACTTTTAAAGGATTCTGGCAGAATCCAGGTTTATTGCTCAATATAGTAATGAATTTATGGGATTTCCACAAATAATGATAAAGTTATGCATACTCATTGAGGATAAAGCAAATTTACTCGATGAGTATCGCTGCTAATAAGCCAATGTTCAAGGAAAATTTTGAAATCAACTTGGATTTCTTCAAGATTAAGCCGCCATCGCTAATCGGTGTGGATATCAGCTCTTCATCCGTTAAGATGGTTGAATTATCCCAGACCGGAAACCAGCTTTATCGGATAGAACGGTACGCGATTGAGGCCATGCCAACCGATGCGATGCAAGACGGCGGTATCGCGGATATGGAGGCGGTAAGCGAGTGCTTGCGCCGTGGCTGGAAACGCATGAGGACGCGGCAAAAAAACGTTGCTCTCGCATTGCCTGCCACCGACGTGATCACGAAGCGGATCGTGGTTCCTGCCGGTCAGCGCGAAGACGATCTGGCTTTTCAGGTTGAGAACGAGGCCAGTCAATATATTCCTTTTTCATTGGACGAAGTGGATTTGGACTTTCAAGTGGTTAAGCCTGTTCCGGATAATCCTGAGGAAGTCGAGGTTTTGATTGCGGCATCGCGCAAAGAAAAAGTGGAGGATCGCGTGGCGGCGGCTTTGATGGCGGATCTCAAAGCCGTGGTGATGGATGCCGAACCCTATGCGGCGCAAGCGGCGTTTGAATTGATGCTGCGGCAATTGCCGGAGGAAGGCAAGGATCAAGTCATCGCGTTGGTCGATATCGGTGCCACGACGATGAAAGTGAATGTGCTGCTCAACGGGGAGTCTTTATATACGAGGGATCAACCATTCGGCGGCAATCAGCTGACGCAGGAAATTCATAACCAATTCAATCTCTCGCTGGAAGAGTCCGAAACGGCAAAGCGAAGCGGCAATCTGCCGGAGAATTATCAGGCGGATGTGTTGCACCCCTTTTGTGAAACGCTTGCAATCGAAGTGATGCGCGCTATTCAGTTTTTTTATACATCCACGCAGTATACCGAGGTTAATTATAGTGGTATCGCGGGCGGCTGTGCGGCGATTCCGGGATTGGATGCGGTTATTTCATCGCGCGCGCAGGTCAGCACGCTGGTGGTCAATCCATTCGCCGCCATGGAGCAAGCCAGCGGCATTTCGCAGCGGCAGCTCAATCTCGACGCCCCCGCGTTGTTAATCGCTTGTGGCCTGGCATTGCGTAGTTTCGATCCATCATGATCCGAATCAACTTACTCCCGCATCGTGAATTAAAGCGCAAAGCACGCCAGCGGCAGATTGCCGTTTTGGCCGGTTTGGTCGGATCGATGGGGATTGCCGTTATTTTGGGAATTCATTCGATGA
>SXJH01000187.1 GCA_005779435.1 Nitrosomonas sp.
ATATAAACGCCTCCGTAAGCTGCGTAAACACGCCCCGCCGCTTGCGGATGCAGCGTCAGCAACCAAACGAACAGCGCCAGACTGATGGCCGCAGGCACAAGCAACCAAACAGACCTACCTTCTTTTAACCAAAGATAAGGCAAATAACAGCCGACGATCTCGGCCACCGCCGTCATCGAAAACAAACCCAATGTTTTTAGTGCTTCCATTGCCGCATCCGTCGATTAATGCCGTTGAAATTGCACGATGTATTTAAAACCGCGATCAATATACAACAATTTCACCGCATTTAACGCAGCATTATCACTGAACTTTGTAGGAAAACTTCCGTAATTCCTTACAAGAAGGCCATAAAAATAGAAAGCCGCCATTTTTTAGTGCTGATGCACCCACAACCGCCAATTTCACAAAGGAATTAAATCCATGCCGCTAAAAAATTCCATTAAAGCATTCAAAACCTATTTAGGCGACAAAGAATCGGTTCTCGACACCAACTACCGCAAAATTGCAGACATGATCGAATCTCACTGGGGATACAAAGAGTTTTATCTGTATATCGACAAGCTATTAATCACCGGAAAGAAAATAAACCACCCCGGATTTCCGCTCGAAGCTTTGGAAGAAATTTACGCATTGCAGGAAATTCACGAAAAGATTTTCCCAGGCATGAAACAACAATTGATGCGCGATACGAATATGCTTTCCATCGACAAGAATCGGAATTCATTGCCGCTATAACCGGCACGGACATGATGACATCGCATTAATCGATTGCCATCGAAACTGCACCGCTCCGGCTGCTTTACCGGTAACAGGCCAATGGAATGGCAAGTTCGGCGGCTCCAAAACTCACGGGGTTATCTCAACCGGCGTTCCGGCGCTGACTTGATCGAACAACGCAATCAAATCGCTATTGCGCATGCGAATGCATCCGATCGATCCCGGCTTACCCATCTCGACGCTGTCCGGCGTGCCGTGGATGTAGATATAGCGGCGCATGGTATCGACCGCGCCCAGCCGGTTAAAACCAGGCTCGCAACCGGACAACCATAAAATGCGCGTCAAGATCCAATCGCGCTTGGGAAATTGCCGCCCAAATTCGGGCGTATAAATCTCCCCGGTAGGTCGGCGTTTGATAAAAACCGTATTGGCGGGTTGACCTGCGCCGATTTTGGCGCGAATGATATGCTTTCCGAGCGGCGTGCAGAAACTGCCGTTTTGTTGCCCGGTGCCGTTTTTTGACGAGGAAATCCGGTATTGGCAAACGATGTTGCCGTGCTCGTCCAGCAAATCCAATTGCTGCGCGGAAACATAAATGTTAATTTTCACACCTATCCTGCTCCTATGTTTTCCGTTTTTGCGCAAAAAACTGCTTCAGTAATGCGCCGGCTTCCGGCGCCAGGATGCCCGCATCGACTTGCAAATGATGATTCAATCGCGTTTCCGCAGGCAAATCGACGACACTGCCGCAGGCGCCCGTTTTCGGATCGGTTGCGGCATACACCAAGCGCCGAATGCGCGCATGAAAAATAGCGCCGATGCACATCACACACGGCTCCAGAGTCACATACAACGTGCAATCCGGCAGCCGGTAATTCGACAGGTAATTGCCCGCATCGCGCAGCGCCATGATTTCCGCGTGCGCGGACGGATCGGTCGCGGCAATCGGGCGATTAAACCCTCGCCCGACAATAACGCCATCTCGAACCACGACAGCGCCGACCGGCACTTCGCCGCCTTCCTGCGCTTGCCTGGCAAGCGCGAGCGCGACCTGCATGAAATGAATATCCAAATCCGTTTCCAATTGAACCGAGCCTTATTCGATAGTGCAAACTTGTCTTCCCGATAGCGCTTTTATGCTACATTGCTACCCCATTTCATTGTCATTATTACCGTTTTCCATGATTGCTCAAGCCCAACTCCACACCATCCGCGATTTGTTACGCTATGCGGTCAGTCAATTCAATCGAGCCGGTTTGCATTTCGGTCACGGCTGCGCCAATGCGTACGACGAAGCGGCGTATCTTATTCTGAAAACCCTCTATTTACCACTGGATCGACTGGAACCGTTCCTCGATGCACGCCTGACCGAGATCGAATGCAAACAAGTTCTGGACATCGTCGAGCGCCGCGTGACCGAAAGAATTCCCGCCGCCTACTTGACTCACGAAGCCTGGCTCGGCGAATACAGCTTTTACGTCGACGAACGCGTGATTATCCCGCGCTCATTCATCGCCGAACTGCTGCATACGCAATTATCCCCATGGATCGCCGAACCCGGCCACATCGCCGCCGCACTCGATCTCTGCACCGGTTCGGGCTGTTTGGCAATCCTGATGGCGCACAGTTTCCCCAATGCCGCCATCGATGCCGCCGACATCTCCGGGCAAGCGCTTGCCGTGGCGCGCAAGAATGTGCAAGATTACGAACTGGAAGACAGCATCCGATTGATCGAATCCGATTTGTTTTCGGCGCTGGACGGCCAACAATACGACCTGATCGTCAGTAATCCGCCGTACGTCAACGCCGAATCGATGGCGCAATTGCCGCAAGAATACCGGCACGAGCCGGACAACGCATTGGCCAGCGGAACGGACGGCCTGGATGCAACTCGCATCATCCTGCAACACGCCGCCCGGCATTTAACCGACGACGGCATCTTGGTCGTCGAGATCGGGCACAACCGCGCAGCGCTGGAACAAGCGTATCCGAAATTGCCGTTTACCTGGCTGGAAACCAGTGCCGGCGATGAGTTCGTGTTTTTGTTGCAACGCAGGGATTTATGCGGATAAACTCACCGTATCCTCTCGCAGCGCACTTCCATTGATCGCTGCGGTATTTAGTTACAAAACGACTATCCTCAAAACCTCGCTCGCACCGATGAAGCATTATTTTTCCCCCGGCCATCTGCTGCTTTTCGTATTCCTGCTCGGTTTAATGACGGTGTTGGTTCAGATGGAATTGCTGTCGTTCGCATTTGCAAAACTGGGCTTGCCGCCGGAAATGGGGCTGATGGTGCTGTCGCTATCGCTATTGGGCAGCGCGATAAATCTGCCGGTTACGCAAATCAAAAGCCACGGCCCGGCACAACAATTTCCACAACCGGTTTATTGGGGGTTGCTGCGATTGCCTACGCAACCGTTTCACGGTGAAACGCAGATTTTCATCAATATCGGCGGTTGCTTGATTCCGTCCGCACTGTCGATTTACTTGTTCTCCAACAGCACGCTGAGTTTAGCTGCCGTTCTATCGGGAATCGGCATCATCGCCGTTATCAGCTATTTTTTCAGCCGCCCGATCCAGGGCCTCGGCATCGGCATGCCGATTCTGGTAGCCCCGATCAGCGCTGCATTGGCAGGATTGATCATCAGCCCGGAGCAAAGCGCGCCGCTGGCGTACATCAGCGGCACACTGGGCGTGTTGATCGGCGCCGACTTGTTGCGCATGAAAGACATTGCGCGGCTCGGTACACCATATGCATCGATTGGCGGTGCGGGGACGTTTGACGGGATTTTTATCACCGGCATTGTCGCGGCACTATTGGCTTGAGTTTTCGTTCCTTGCTTCTCCCCTCGTTTCTGTCGCTTTGGTGTCAATCCCGCTATACTCATCGTCATGACAAGTTCATGCCTGCACAATTCGTCCGATCCGCCGCGCGAGCACTTATTGCATCGCTTGTATGCAGTGCAGCGGCAATACCGGCACATTTCGCCGCAAGCGATGCAACGAATCGCCGATGAGTTTCATTTGCCGCTCAGTCAGGTGGCTTCGGTGGTGGCGTTTTATGCATTTTTTTCCACACAACCGCTTGGCCGCTTCCATATTCTGTTCAGCAACTGCACCAGTTGCGGTTATCTGGCAAATGGCGAAAACCTGTTGCAATTGCTGTGCAAGCAATTACAGACATCTCCCGGCAAAACACGCACGGACGAGTTGGTCAGCATCGACGAGACTTCATGCATCGGCCAATGTGACCACGGCGCATCGCTACTGGTCAATGGCATACCCATCGCCGGACTGAACTCTGAAAAAATTGCGCAAATCGCGCAACTGATCGCAACCGCCATCCCCCTTGATGCGTGGCCTGCGCATTGGTTTGAAATCCGCGACGCCGTGCATCGCCGCGAACTGCTGCTGACGACACAACCGACACCCGGCAGTGCGCTGCGGCAAGCACTGAAACAAGGCATCGGCAAAACCTTGGCAGAGATTCGGCAATCCAGATTGCGCGGACGCGGCGGCGCCGGGTTCGATACCGGCACGAAATGGCAATTGTGCCGCGAAGCGCCCGGCGATGCGCGTTATGTCGTTTGCAACGCCGACGAAGGCGAGCCCGGCACGTTTAAAGATCGCGTGTTGTTGCGCATTCACGCTGAAGCGC
>SXJH01000188.1 GCA_005779435.1 Nitrosomonas sp.
ATATGTTCTTTCCTTAATATATTAAGGAATGGATCTTGTAGTAATTGTCCCTTGTTACCCATGGGTAACTCCCTATTCTAATTATTGGTTATCGGCTTGGTGACTCTACTTGATTTTTCGATCTAAATCTAGATTAAATTGTACAGATATTGCAGTAACGTTTTTAGTAGATTTAAAAACGCTCACATCCGGATTATTTTCAATCCGGATGTTAAGACGATTTTAGGTACTACAATAAAAACTTTTCAAAATACCAAACAACAGCAAACTTAAAACGGCACAGGCCTTGGGGTGTTATTATTTGAAGGCGGCAGAACCGGTAATTTGATATCGGGTTGCTCGCCAGTCAGCGTTTTCAAGAAAGCAACAATACTGTCGATTTCTTTCTTGTTGAAATCGCGATCCAATTGCACCTTACCCATTGTTTTTACAGCATCTTCCAAAGTCGCTGCGGCACCATCATGGAAGTAGGGATAGGTTAATTCAATGTTACGCAATGTCGGTACTTTAAACACATTTAAGTCCGTATCTTTGCCTGTAACTCCTTTTCTACCTTCAGCCTTGCTGTCGGTCTTGTAAGGATGATGCACACCGAACTTCTGGTAAAGCGCCCCGCCGACGGCCGGGCCGTTGTGGCAGCCTGAGCAACCGCTGCTCTTGAATAATTCATAACCTTCCAATTCTTGCTGATTCAGCGCTTTTTTGTCGCCTTCCAACCATTTATCGAAACGTGAACCCGGCGTTACCAACGTTTCTTCAAAAGCTGCGATTGCTGTAGTTACACGATCAATATCGACTTGGTCGGTACCAAATGCTTTAGCAAAGTGCGCGCGATATTGCGGAATCGATTGCAATACTTCAACGGCTACTTTATGCGTCGAAGCCATTTCACCAGGATTTGCGATAGGGCCGCCCGCTTGTTCTTTTAGATCTTTTGCGCGCCCATCCCAGAATTGCGCCAAATTCATGCTGGCATTCAACACAGTCGGCGCATTGATCGGACCTTGCTGCCAAGCATGTCCGATTGAGGTTGGAATATTATCGGTTCCGCCCATGCTTAAGTTATGGCATGAATTGCAGGAAATAAATCCTGATTTTGATAATCTTGGATCAAAAAATAGCATCTTACCCAATTCCACCAAATCAGCATTAGCTACTTTAGCTGGTTTAATAGGTTGGATCGGTTCATTGGCTGACACATTTATCGAAGTGACAAGAGCGCCAATCGATAACAATGACGCAACCAGTGTACGTATTTTCATCGGTATTCTCCCTAATAAGTAAAAAACGGCTTGTAATGGCGCAGCCGACCACGCCTGATGAGTCATTATCCATACAAAGGGATTATATACATAAACGGAAAATCGCTTTTCCCATCTATCCCAAACTTGTGCAATCAATATACCCTTAAAAATACCTTATCGATACTATTCACTTACTTCCAATCGACTGGCTAAAACAATTTCTTTCTTTTCCATGATGAAATCATTTGCTTCATAGCCGGAGCTTTGGCACGGATTCGTCTTCAGCAGCCGCGACAATTCCGTTAATGCTTGCTTGTAAACTTTACGTTTGAACTCAACCACCGTATCCAATTCAACCCAATATTGATTCCAACGCCAAGCATCAAACTCCGGATGTGCGGTTCTGCGTAACGATACATCGCTATCACGCCCGATCAGGCGCAACAAATACCAAATCTGTTTTTGGCCTTTATAATTACCGCGCCATTCACGCCTAATCCATCGATCGGGTACTTCATAACGCAACCAGTCGCGCGTACGTCCGACAATCTCAACATGATTCGGACGCAACCCTATTTCTTCGCTCAATTCCCGATACATGGCTTGCTCAGGACTCTCTCCAGACTTAATGCCGCCTTGAGGAAATTGCCAAGAATTTTGTTTTATACGTTTACCCCAAAATACTTCATTCTTCGAATTCAGAAGGATAATACCGACATTGGGGCGATATCCATTACGGTCAATCATAAGAATTACTCATCTGACCCAATCAAATGGGTGGATTTTTTCATACTTTACTACAGATTGAAAGTGCCCATCGGACAAAATCCGCATATATCCGAGCATTTCAACTCATTATCAACAACGATCCGTATCTCAGATATGGACTAACCCGAACTTTTATAAGTATTTCAAGGTAAAATTGCCGTTTTTTATCATAACTGGAATCCCCTCATGCGCGTCTCGCAGTTTTTTATTTCAACCCTCAAAGAAGCCCCTACCGAAGCTGAGCTTATCAGCCACAAACTTATGTTGCGCGCCGGCCTGATCAAACGCCTTGGCAGCGGACTTTACACCTGGATGCCCTTGGGCCTGCGGGTATTGAGAAAAATAGAAAATATTGTCCGCGAAGAAATGAATAACAGCGGTGCCATCGAAGTGCTGATGCCCACCATTCTGCCCGCCGAATTGTGGCAGGAATCCGGTCGTTGGGACGTATTCGGACCTCAAATGCTTAAAATCAAAGATCGGCATAAACATGATTTTTGCTTTGGCCCTACGCACGAAGAAGTCATTACTGACATAGCGCGCCGTGAAATCAAAAGCTACCGTCAATTGCCGCTCAACTTCTATCAGATACAAACCAAATTTCGCGATGAAATCCGTCCGCGCTTTGGTGTAATGCGTGCACGTGAATTCTTAATGAAAGACGCTTATTCTTTTCATACCGATGAAGCCAGCCTGCTGCAAACTTATCAAGTGATGTACGAAACATATGGCCGCATTTTCACCCGGCTTGGTTTGAAATTCCGTGCTGTCGCTGCAGATACCGGCGCTATCGGCGGTAGCGGCTCCCATGAATTTCATGTATTGGCGGATTCGGGAGAAGATGCGATTGCTTTCTGTCCATCGTCGGATTATGCCGCCAACATCGAATTGGCCAGTGCCTTACCTTCACAGCACAAAAGAAACACTCCCGAAGGTGCCATGCAGAAAATCGCAACACCGCATAAAAAAACCTGCACGGAAGTTGCCGAGTTTTTAGAAATTCCTTTACAAAACACTGTCAAGACGCTGGCTGTAAAGTCAAATGATAAAATATTCTTATTATTATTACGCGGCGATCATCAACTCAATGAACTAAAAGTTAGAAAAATCCCCTTTTTATCCGAGTTTCAAATGGCCACCGAAGAGGATATCCTGCAAGTAACCGGAACAGTGCCGGGATATATCGGCCCTGTCGGATTGAATGCCGATATATGTATCGTTGCCGATACAGCGGTAATCAACATGAGCAATTTTGTTTGCGGCGCCAACGAAGAGGGATTTCACTTGATGCAGGTAAACTTTGACCGCGATCTCAAACTGCCGGAACATGTATTCGATATTCGAAATGTTAATGCTGGAGATGCATCGCCGGATGGCAAAGGAATTTTGGAAATATGCCGGGGTATTGAAGTCGGTCACATATTTCAATTACGCACCAAATACTCGTCAACGATGAAGGCTACTTTTCTTGATGAATCCGGACAAACGCACCCGATGGAAATGGGGTGTTACGGTATCGGTGTCTCGCGTATCGTCGCTGCCGCCATCGAACAAAACCATGACGAGCGCGGTATCGTTTTCCCGCTTGCGATCGCGCCGTTTCAGCTTGCCATCGTGCCGATCGGCTTGCGTAAAAGCATACAAGTAAAAGAGATGACGGAAAAACTCTATAAGCAATTTTCCATAGCGCGCATCGAAGTATTATTGGACGATCGCGACGAACGCCCCGGCGTAATGTTTGCCGACATGGAGTTGATTGGCATACCGCATCGGATTGTTATCGGCGAACGCGGACTTAAACAGGCAACAATCGAATATCAAGGACGCGAAGATCAAGCCTCGCAGGCAATCCCTATCGATGAAATTTTTACATTCATAACGGCAAAACTATGCATAAGCTAATTATAATTTACCCTTTATTGTTGCTGTGTTTCTCCGGTATTGTGCACGCCAATAAGTACACGGAAGAACAATTGATAACCAGCACGCAAACCTATGCGCTGCAAGAATTGAGCGATCAGGCCGTTTCCTACATTGAGTATGCCGCCATTGCAGATAACATCGCTTGGTTGATTGCCATGAGTAAGCGTTTGGAAAAATACATACCGGATCGCATCGAACGTGAAGAGTTCTTAAGAACCGTATTTTATGAAGCGACGCGCGCAGGATTGGATCCGCAACTGGTACTGAGCATTATCCAGGTCGAGAGCGGCTTCAAGAAATATGCCGTCTCGCATGCCGGTGCGCGAGGCTATATGCAAGTCATGCCGTTTTGGGTGGATACGATCGGTCAGCGAGAACACAACCTTTTCCATTTGCGCGTCAATCTTCGCTACGGATGCACCATTCTGCGGCACTATCTCGATAAGGAAAAAGGAGATTATTTTCGTGCCCTTGGACGGTATAACGGCAGCTTGGGAGAAGCCAAGTACCCTCAACTGGTTTTCAATAAATTACAAACCATTTGGCGTTACACAGCCTCATAATTGTTACGGCTTTTTGGTTGACTTAACATCCAGAAACGCTTCAATACTTTCGCGTGAAATAATACCAAGCTGGCGTGCCGCCGGATTCCCGTCCGGATCGTAAAAATAAGTGCTCGGCAACAGCGACACTTCATCCAATTGCGATGCGATCTTTCGATCGCCCAGCACAATCGGATAATTGATCGCCATCGATCGAGCAAAATTCAATACGGCTTGAGGATCGTCGATATCCATTGCCACACCGATAATCATGACATCTTTGCGATGCTCGTATATCGCTATCAAGTCGGGTATTTCTTTCAAACAGGGCGGGCACCATGTCGCCCAGAAATTAACCATCACCCATCTGCCTTTATAATCAGACAGTTGATGTATTTTTCCCGTGGTATCTTGAAACCGGAATGCGTGGACCTGGAAGCTGAACAGCAACGCAACGGCACTTAGCAATAAGGTCGATTTTTTCATATCATACTTGCGGATGAGCCCGTTCCAGCTTGCTGTGCAGCTTATTCAGCGCACTCAGGTAAGCTTTCGCGGAAGCCACGACGATATCGGTATCGGCGCCATGTCCATTGACGATACGGTCGGATTTCTGCAAGCGTACGGTGACCTCTCCTTGTGCATCGGTTCCGCTGGTAATATTGTTCACCGAAAATAATTGCAATTTCGTTTCGCTGGCCAATAATGTTTCAATTGCACGGAAAGTCGCATCGACCGGGCCGCTTCCTTGCGATTCCGCGTGCATTTCATTGCCATTGTCCGAGATCACGATGCGCGCATAGGGCACTTCGCCGGTTTCGCAGTGTACCGTCAATGAGATTAACCGGTAGCGCTCCTGCAGCACCAACACCTCGTCGGAAACCAAAGCCTGCAAATCTTCATCGAAGATTTCATGTTTCTTATCGGCCAATTCTTTGAACCGCAGGAAAGTATTATTGAGCATCTCTTCCGATTCCAATTCGATGCCCAATTCCATCAGCCGGTTACGGAATGCATTTCTGCCCGAATGCTTTCCGAGCAGCAACTTATTGGCACCCCACCCGACATCCTCCGCGCGCATAATCTCGTAAGTTTCTCGGTGTTTCAGAATGCCGTCCTGATGAATGCCCGATTCGTGCGCAAACGCATTTGCCCCGACAATCGCTTTATTCGGTTGTACCGGAAAGCCGGTAATGCCTGAGACCAGCTTGCTGGCCGACACGATATGCGTGGTATCGATTTTCGTATCGCAAGGAAAATAATCCTGACGTGTCCGAATCGCCATGACCACCTCTTCCAGCGCTGCATTTCCAGCCCTTTCCCCCAAACCGTTAATCGTGCATTCCACTTGCCGCGCACCGTTCATCACCGCCGCCAATGAATTGGCCACTGCCA